>JAUVBO010000723.1 GCA_030591195.1 Pseudomonadota bacterium | reverse complement strand
TCTGGGCCCACCAGCGCGAGGCGCTCTCAAGGCTGCTCGAGGACCACGAGGACGTGCTGCTCTGCACCCCGCCCCGCAGCGGCAAGACCGCCGTCGCCGAGCTGCTCTGCGCCGAGATCGCCGTGGCCCGGGGGCAGAACGTCTTGCTGGTGCTCAGGGACGAACAGACCGCGCGCAAGGCCAAGGAGCGCTTCGCCGCCCGGCTGGCCGGCACCGACTGGAGCGAGAACCTCCGCTGCACCCTCGCTGGCGCCGAGATGCTGCGGCTGATGTCGCAGAAGCGCTCTCCGGTGCTCGCCTTCGTTCACCCCGAGCCCCTCGACCGGCTGCTCGGCAGCCACGAGGACCACCGCTACTTCCTCGAGCATCTCGGGCTGATCGTCGTCGAGGACCTCGAGCGCCACTCGGGCGTGAGGGGGGCCAACCTGGCGTTCATCAGCCGGCGGCTGGCGGCGATCCTCGAGCGGCTCCGGGCTCGGCCGCGCACCCTCGCCACCCTCGGCGTCGCCGCGCACGACTTCGAGCGCTACGCCGAGACGTTGCTCGGCGTCGACCTGCAGCTGGTGGCCAGCGACGGCGCGCCGAGCGCTGTCGTGGCGCTGCACCCGAGCGGCGCCCCGCCCGGCGCCGAGCTGCCGCCAGCGGCCCTGGCCGCCGCCGAGGCCACCGCTCACCAGCTGCCGGTGAGCCTGTCGGGCTTCGCCCGGGTCACCCGCACCGAGCTCGACCGGGCCGCCGCGCTGGTGACCCGTGTCCGCGGCCGGGTCGAGACCGTCGAGCCCGAGCGCGCCGCGGTGGGGGTGGCCGAGCTCTGCGGCGCCCAGCTGCCGAGGTTGCTCGGCCTGACGCGCCACGGTGGCTGGCGGGTCGAGTCGAGCGGCGAGCACCGCCTGCTGCTGCTGCCCGCCCCCGACGCGCTCTCGCGCTGGCTCGCCGACGACATCGGGCGGGCCCTCGACCTCGCCGCCGCCGGCCGCCGGCTGATCGCCGAGCCTCGCTGCCCCGAGGTCGCCCGCCGCCACCTCGAGCGCTGCCTCGCCGAGCAGTCGCCCGAGGAGGGCTGGGCCCGGCAGGTCTTCGGCCAGGACGCCCTCGCCGCCCTCGAGGCCGACGGGCGGTTGATCCGCCGGATCGGGCCCGAGCTACGAGGAGAGCCGCCGCGACTCGAGCAGGTCTGTCGCCTCGCCTTCGGCGGACCGACCGGCACCCGCGGCACCAGCCGTCGGTCCCGGGTGACAGTCGACACCGTGCGGCCCGACCCGCTGACGGTGGTAGACCGAGCGACTGGTCAGGTCCTGCGACAGCTCGACCCGGGTCGCGCCCCGCTCGTCGCCTACCCGGGGGCGACCCTGCTCCACCGCGGCCGCCGCTTCGTCATCCCACTCGACGAGCCGCCGGTCTACCACCCAGGCGCGCGCCTCGCCGCCGTCCTCTGCGAGGAGGAGCTGCTGACCGTCCGCGTGCGCAGCCTCGAGGTCCAGCTGCTCGGCGACGCTTCGGACGACAGCCAGCCGGCCGCGGCGAGGCTACACGCGCTGAGCCTCGGCGGTGCCACGGTCGAGGGCGGACTGGTGCCGGTGGCGGTGTCCGAGGAGATAGTCGGCGTCAGGCGCCATCACCGCGCGGGCAGCGCCGGAGACGGCGCCAGCTGGCGCTCGACGATCAGCACCTTCGCGCCGATCGAGGCGACCTTCCGGTCCGAGGCCTGGGTGCTGACCCTCGGCGCCGACGCGACCGAGCCGGCGGCGCACGCCCTGGTCCACCTGCTGCGGGCGGTGCTCGAGGCACGCATCGACTGCGGCGAGGAGGGTCTGCACGTGGCCCACGCCGCTGACCTCGGCGGCCGTGGCGGCGAGTCGGCGAGCGGGCCATCTCTGCTGCTGATCGACACCTACGAGGGGGGCGCGGGCTACGCCCGCAGCATCGATCTCTCGCTGATCGAGGCCAGCTTGCGGCTGGCCCAGCGGATCCTCGCCGAGCCGTGCTGCGACGACGCAGCGGGCTGTCACCGCTGCGTCCGCACCCTGCGCTGCCACCAGGCCGATCCCGACCAGGCCGAGCTCGACCGCGCCGGCGCCCAGGCCCTGCTCGCTCGGTTGCTCGGCTAGCAGACGAACACCTCCGTCCGGAATCCGAGAGCTACGGGGTCAGCGGACCGCTCGCCGAGAGGGAAAATGGCGCCCAGGTCTTGCCGTAGTCGCAGGTGAGGTAGCCGCTCGCCGAGACGGAGAACAGGTCGCCAGGGTCCTTGCCGGCGAAGGTTGCGACCACGGTGCCGGGACTCGGGGGCTCGACGATGCTCGGGCCAGTCCAGTTGCTGCTGCAGTGCGTGCCGGTCGCCGTGTAGTAGTGGACGCTGAACACCTTGGGATCCTTGCGCAGCGAGTAGGCCTGTCCCGAGACCATCTCGTAGTTCTGGTTGATGACGGCTTTCTCCTGGCCGCTGGTGGGCGCTACCGAGAGCGTGAACAACTTCTGGCCGACGCTGGAAAACCTAGCCGACGCGCTGGATTGTCCCTCGCAAGCGCCGGGGTAGGCCTGGACGTCGAACGAGAGCAGACCGGTGGACTTGGCGGTGACGATGATGCTGGGCGCCTGACAGACGATGCCCTCTGGACACTCGACACACTGGAAGCCCGGCCCGTACCGATCGGGGCAATCGGCGAGGAGCACCGAGGTGTTGCCGTCATCGGAGCATCTGCGGACCTTGTCGTCCCTGCAGAAGATCTCGTCGGGGACGCAGCCGACCGGGCCGGCGTCTGGCGGTGGTGGCTGGGACCCGTCCAGCCCAGGCTTGCTGTCGGGCGCCGGGCCCTCGCTGTCAGGCGCCGGGGCCGCGTCGTGGATAAACCCCGCCCTGCACACCCCTTGAACGCAGACGAGGCTAGCGTTGCAGGTGTTGTTCGGGTAGCAGTTCCGCCCCTCCTCACCCAGGGCCGATGTGGCGGAGCCCGAGCAGGCGAGCGCCGACGTGACCGCCGCCGCAAATATCCAGAATATAACGCGATTCATCAAGTTATCCCTTTCGCAGCCAGCAAGATACGTCCCGAGCGTAGCACACCGGCTGCTTCGCCAGTGATACGGCGCCGAGTTGACGACGGCGCGTGCTAGTCAACACGAACATCGCTGAAATATTTGATAATTATCAAACGACGCACGTTGCTCGGTTCGTGACCTGCCTTGCGCGATCCGTGGGGACAAAGCACCCCTCGTAATGGGAGGGCTCCAACAACCCGGTGTGCGAATCCACCTGGTTGCTTGCACGGCTGCGGGTGGCATCGATCGTGCTCTGTTGGTTGGCATGGCAAGAGAAGACGACCTCAGCGCAAAGACCCACACCTGGCTGTTGCTGGTCTCGACAGTCGTGGCTGGACTTGGCTGTGGTGCCGTTCGC
>JAUVBO010000750.1 GCA_030591195.1 Pseudomonadota bacterium | reverse complement strand
GGTGGCGGGGCCCTTCGCCGTGGGCCAGCCGCCGCGGCTGCGGCCGGCCATCGGCGCGCCGCCGGTCGACGCCCGGCCCGAGGATGCCTTCGACGAGCTGATCGATCTGCTCGCCGAGGCGGGGCAGGCCCGGCGGTCGTTCGATCTGCTGGAGCGGCTGCGGGGGCGGAGCTTCGTCGACCTGATCAGCAAGAGCGCTCCGACCCTCGGCGTCGCCGCCAAGGACGAGCTCGCGGCGCTCGCCGCCGCCCGAGTAGCGCTCGAGGCGGCGCTGACCGAGCGCCTGCGGGCCAGCAGCGGCAGCGCGGATCGCCGCGCTGCCGAGGCGGAGATCCGGCGTCTCGAGCGGTTGATCAGCGACCGCGGTGGCGCCGCCTCGGCCCGGGGCCGCGGCTTGCTCGGGCTGGTGCAGAGCGACACGGTCGCTCACTCTCGCCTGGTCAAGCTGCTGCGCGCGCGTCCCGGCGTGACCTTCGTCAGCTACTACCCGGGGCGGCGGCGGCTGCTCGCGTGGATCCTGCGGGGCGAGCGGCTGACGCTGCGGCGGGTCGAGATCAGCCGTCGGAAGCTGGTGGCGCTGGTCGAGGACTTCCGTCGTCGGCTGGTGCGTTTTCACCCGCTGACGGGCAAGGCCCGGACGCTCTACGATCGGCTGGTCGGCAGCGTCTTCCCCGACGGGGTTCCCCAGCGGCTGGTGGTGGTGCCGGCCGGTGCGCTGCACCTGCTGCCCTTCGGTGCCCTGCACGACGGACGCGACTACCTGGTGGCGCGCACGACCCTCTCGCAGCTGCCGTCGCTAAACGCCCTCCGCTTCATCGCCCCGCCGGCCGCCGGTGGCGAGGCCGTCGGGCCCGCGGTCTCGCTCGCTCGTGGGGAGGCGCCCGGGCACGGCACGGGGGTGGTGCGGCTGCCGTTCGTCAGGTACGAGGCGGCGGCCTTCGGCCGGTCCTTTGGCCGGTCCCCTGGCGGCGCGCGCCTCTTCGGCGGCCAGGCGGCGAGCAGCGCCCAGTTGCTGCTCAGCGCCCCAGGCGCGCGCGTGCTGCACATCGCGACCCACGCGGTCTACGAGCCTGACGCGCCGCTGCGGAGCTACCTGGCCCTGGCTGATGGTCCGTTCGAGCTCCGTCGCGTGTTCGGGATCAAGCTCTCGGCCGACCTGGTGGTGCTATCTGGCTGCGAGACCGGCCTCGGACCGCTGGCCGGCGCTGAGGGGATCCTGGGGCTGCACTCGGCGTTTCTCACCGCCGGTGCCCGACGGGTGGTCTCGAGCCTCTGGCGGGTCAGCGATCTTGGCACGGCGCTGTTGATGAAGCACTTCTTCCGCCGGTTAGCAGCGGGCGAGGCGCCCGCTGCGGCCCTGCGGCGGGCCCAGAACACGGTGCGGCGCCGCTTGCCCCACCCGGCCTTCTGGAGTGGCTTTCGCCTCGATGGCGCGCCGTAGCGGCGCTGAGCTGACCGGATCCTGCTCGGCCAGCTCCGATGGGGGCTGGATCGCTGGTGGGCGAAATATCGTCGTGCGCCGGTCGTTTTCGGTAGGGTTTTTCACGCGAGCCGGCAGACAGGTTATCATCTAGAATGGTGCCGAGGCCGGGTAGACGACGGGATGTCGTGCCGGTGACATCGAGCGAACGACAGGAAATCTCTCAGCGTTGACCTCCCCAGAAGACAACGGGTCCGACCGTAGGACCGACGCGCGACTCGACCTGCAGATCAAGGTCGAGTATCCGCGGATGGAGGACTTCGTCGAGGACTACACCCTCAACATCAGCCGCGGCGGCATGATGGTCTGCACCGATCACGCCCTGCAGGTCGGTGACACGCTCGAGATGGCCCTGTCGTTCCCCCGCTTGCTGGCGCCGATCGCGGTGCGCGGGGTCGTGCGCTGGGTTCGCCAGGACGGCGGCACCGGCGAGCGCACGGCCGGTGTCGAGTTCCAGCACGTCGACGAGTTGGCGCGGGTGTCCTTCGAGCGGCTGATGGATCGGGTGATCGCCGGGGACCAGGCGATGGTCGCCTCGGCGACGATCAACGTGCTGGTCGCTGATGACAACCCCTTCGTCGCCGAGCTGATCTCGCAGGGACTCCATGGCCACGGCAAGCGTTGCCAGAGCCGAGTCAGCTTCGACACGCGCCACGCCGCCGATGGTCAGGAGGCCGTGCGCCAGCTCGAGGAGCGACGCTACGACCTGCTGGTGGTTGACCTCTCGCTGGCCGTGATCGACGGCGAGGCGTTGATCAAGCAGCTGCGTGCCGACCGCCGCTGGGACCACCTGGCGATCGTCGCCGTCGGCGGTCGCGCCGAGGACCGCCGCTCCGACGTCTTGGGCGCCGGAGCCGACTACTACCTGACCAAGCCGCTGCGGTTGGTCGACGTGCTCGAGGCGATGAGTCGCCTGATCGTACTCGACGGGTAAGTGCCCGACGTCGGCGACGGGCAGCGAGCCAAGGTTCCCGGAGGAGATCCGATGGGCGCAGGAACCCCGCCAAAGGAAGAAGACCGACGCTACTCACGCCGCAGGGCCGTGCGCTGCCCGCTGACCTTCCGCATCCTCCACGACGCCAGGCGGCTCGAGCTGATGCGCCTGTCGGGTCCGGCCGAGGCCGAGATCCGCGACCTCGGCCCCGAGGGCATCGGCGTCGCGACCGAGCAGATCATCGTCGACGGGCTCCACATTGGCCGGGTCACCGACCAGCACCCTGCACCGCGGGTCTTCATTCAGTGCGAGCTGCCCGGCGGGCACTGGCTGCGGGCCGTCTGTCGCACCGTCTGGTGCGAGCAGGTGGCGGGCCAGCGGCTGTACCAGGTCGGGCTGCGCTTCTGCGAGGTCGGCGCCGCCGATCGTGCGGCGCTCGACGGGCTGCTGCTGCCATCGCGGTAGTCACTGATCCGGGTGACGCGTAGCCCCGCCCGACCCTATTCGCCAGAGTGGTACTCGCACGCGCCAGTGGCCGTGTCGCAGTGTCCCTGCACGCCGGCGCTGTTGCAGTCATCGTCGACCTTGCAGGGCCTGACGCAGCGCTTGATCAACGTGCCCTCGCAGATCGTGTAGGGCGTCGGGCAATCGGCGGCGTTGTCGCAGCTGCACTGGAGGTAGGCGCCCACCTGCCGGCAGGCGAGCCCCATGGTCGAGCTGGCGCAGTCGGCGTTCTTGTCGCAGACGCAGAGCTTGTCGACCAGGTCGCAGCGCGGGCCGGAGGATCGCGGGTTGACCGCGCAGTGGCTGTCGTCGAGGCAGTCGACGCAGTGGTTGGTGTCGATTGGATCCTTGACG
>JAUVBO010000766.1 GCA_030591195.1 Pseudomonadota bacterium | reverse complement strand
CGACGGAGCAGCAGCGGGGACAGAATTCGGCTTCCCCCAGCTGACCGCTGACGGCGCCGAGGTGCCACGGCAGGACCCCGCGGGCCGGGCGGTGCTGCCGCCGCCGCGCGGTCGCGCCGCCAGCCAGCTGCGCCTCGGGACCGGCTCGGAGAGCAGCGGGCCGGAGGAAGCGCCGGTGATGCGCCGGGTGGAGCACGAGCTCGCCGAGCCGGCGCGCTTCACCGCGGCGACCCAGACCGGGCGCGAGCTGATGCGCGAGCAGGTCGAGGGCGGCGGGCTGAGGCCGGTCAAGTCCGAGGAGCTGATCAAGCAGGACCTGCTCGCGGCCGAGCAACCGCCGCTCTGGCAGCGAGCGATCACCGCCCTGACCTGGACCCGGGGTCGGTTGCTCGCGACGATCGGCGCGGTGGTCGGCGTGGTGATCTTGGTGGTGATCCTGGTGGTGATCTCACGGCCGGCATCTCCGCCGGACGGTCTGGCCAGCGCCAAGCTGCCTGGCGGGACCGCAGCATCCGTCGATCGGGGCGAGGGCGGGTCGCGAGGGCCCAGTGGCGCCACGAACCCGGCGGCGCCCCCACCGCCAGACGCCGAGCTCAGCTTCGGCGACGCGCTCAAGCTGGCGCGCAAGCAGCTCGATCAGGGGTTCTGCCCCGATGCGGCCCAGGCCCTGGTCGCGTTGACTCGCAAGCGCCCCGACGACGCCGGGGCACAGCTGCTGCTCGGCCGCGCGCTCGTCTGCCAGGGCAAACATCGCCCCGGCCTGGCCGCCTACGAACGGGCGCTGGCCGGCGACAAGCGGCTCGGCGCCGACGCACAGCTGCTCAACGACCTCGGCTTCCTGCTCTCGAAGCAGAAGAGCCAGGCCCAGGCGGCGAAGATCGCCGCCCGCATCGGCAAGCCAGCCGAGCTGCTGCTCGTCGGCGGCGCCACCAGCCGCAACCGCGCGGTGCGCAAGCAGGCGGTGGCGGCGATGCTCCGCATCGGCGCCGCCGACAAGATCGACTGGAACACCGCTCTCTGGCTCGACCTGCAGCAGCTCAGCTGCGCCGACCGCCCCGCCGTGATCGAGCAGATCGTGGCGCGGGTCGACCCGTCCCAGGCAGCCAAGCTCCTGCGGGGCGCGCTACGCTCGCCGCCGCTGGCCTGCGTCCACCAGCAGGCCCGCCGAGCCCTCGCGACCTTGCGCGCCCAGAGACACGCCCCGAAGAAGTGAGCCCGGCGCTACTGCTGCTCGCACATGCCGGTTTCGATCACCAGGTGGAGGATGCGGGCGTAGGCCTCACGTCCCTCGTCGCCAACGTTGTCGAGCAGCTGGTTGACGGTGACCGTGCCGTCGAGCTGCTCGAGCACGTGCCGCGGCCGACCGCCGAGCCGGAAGACCTCGGGTGGCGCCGGGGGCGGGTCCGTGGCGCGGAAGCAGCCCTCGAGGTGGCGCTCGACCCGCTCGATCGCCGCCTCGGCGGGCATCGCCTCGATCGCCGCACCGAGCACCTCGAAGCCGTCCCAGCCGAGGGGCGCTGACTCGAGCTCGTAGCGCCGCCCGGAGAAGAAGAAGTACTCGCCCTGTTGCCAGAGGAAGGCCGACAGCAGCTTCTGCCGGACCTGCTTGGTGAGGTAGCGCGCGACCTGGATCGCCGACAACAGCTGTAGCCCGACCAGCGAGTCGCCAAGGCGACCCTTGAAGTAGGCCAGCATCGCCGTGGCCAGCGAGAGCTGCTGCTCGTCGATCACCCCCTCGGAGACGAGGAACTGGCCGAAGAGCTCGTCGGCGCGGTTGGAGCTGATGTGCTTCGGGTCGCCGTCGACCAGAAACACCTCCTTGATCACGTCGTCGGCAGCGCGGAGCACCAGCAGGCCGGTCTCCTCCTTGACCGCGAGGTCGAAGAGCACCGACAGCAGCGTGCCCTGGCCGATGTCGCCGCGTCGGTCGGCGGCCGAGTCATCGCCGACCGGGGCGGTCACCTGGGACCGCGCGAGGCGATCGAGATCCACCGGCTCCGGCCGGATCGTCTGCGAGACCTGGGAAACGTGGTCGGAGAGCTTGATCTTCCTCGAGCTCGGCCGCGGTCCATCGAGCTCCCTGACCGCCGCCAAGGCCTGCTCGGTGGAGAGCTGGATCCTCTCGCCAGTCTGGTGCAGGTGCACCGAGATCGGCATCGGCCTGGGCGGCGGCGTGAGGGTGATCTTCCGCTTGCGCCCGACCTGGGAATTGCCGGCTCGCAGACGCATCGTCGGTGCACCCGATGGCGACATCGGCGCGCCGGTCAGGTCCGGGACACCCGGCGGCTGGCCCGCCACCGGCTGGGGCGGGGGGCCACCCGGACCGGCGCCCGGCACCGGCGGAAACGCCGGAGTCGGTGGCGTCGCCGCCGCGGCTGGCGGACGGAGCTCCGCGGTAGGCGCCGTGATCGGCATCACCGGCGTGTAGTCGGCCTGGGCCGGCCCGGTGGTGGGCGTGGTGGAGGATGGGAGCACGGAGGACGGGGTCGGCCTGGCGACGGCCGGCATGCCGGACGCCGGCGTCCGTTCCTGCTCGAGGCTGAGGATGAAGGCCCGCAGGTCGGAGTCCTGGACCAGCAGCCGGCGATTGAAGAGGAACCGGCGCAGGGCCTCGCCGAAGACGGCCGCCTCCTGGTAGCGCGTGTTTGGGTCCTTGGCCAGCGCCGACTCGAGGATCTGCATCAGGTCGGCCGGGATGTGCTGGCCGTATTCGTAGAGCCGATCGAGCGTGACGTCGCGCAGCATCAGGACCGTGTCGAGATCGGTCTTGCCGAGAAACAGCCGCCGGACGATCAACAGCTCGGCGAGCACCACGCCGGCCGAGAAGATGTCCGCCCGGGCGTCGACGACGACGCCGCTGATCATCTCCGGCGCGACGTAGCCGTACTTGCCCTTGATCTCACCGACCTGGCTCTTCTCGGTCCGCGTGGTCGCCTTGGCGATGCCGAAGTCGCTCAGCTTCACCGCGGCCAGGTCGGAGATGAAGATATTCGACGGTGAGATGTCCCGGTGGACGATGCGTAGCGGGCGTCCCTCCGCATCGGTTGATTTATGGGCGAAGTCGAGCGCCTTGAGCACCTCGCTGATGATGTAGACAGATACGGCGGTAGGGGGGCGTCGTCGTCGCCGCACCGACAGCGCCAGCACTCGCTTGAGATCGAAGCCGGAGACGTACTCCATGGCGATGAAGTAGCGGCCATCGGACTCGCCGAAGTCGAGGACCTGCACCACGTTT
>JAUVBO010000554.1 GCA_030591195.1 Pseudomonadota bacterium | reverse complement strand
GGCAGCCGGTGACCAACCTGACGGTCGAGCGCAGCGGCCAGCCGGTGTCCTTCGACCAGGCGTACTGGGCGAGCGTGACCGTCGATCGGGCCAACTGCACGGTCAGTGGCAAGATCTACTACTCCAAGGAGGGCGCGAGGCTGATCATGACCGGCCGCGGTCGCGCGGTGCTGCCAAGCTGCCACGAGGCGACCGAGGTCCGGCTGTTCGCATTTCCGCTGAACGCCACGATCGGCCTTGACAGCTGGAATCCGAACGACTGGGCCGACTGGGCCGATCAGTCGGGCCAGATCGAGCAGAAGAGCTTCGACTACACCATCGTCCTCAAGTAGCCGGATCGTGCCGGCGGCACGGTCTCAGTCTACTTGGCGTTCTTCAGCCCGTGCTTGCGGAGCAGCCGGTGGAAGGTCTGCCGCGGCAGGCCGGACTTCTCGGCCGCGTGAGACACCACGCCAGCAGCCCGGTCGAGCTGGATTGACAGGTAGCTCCGCTCGAAGAGGTCCTGCCAGCGTCCCCGAGCCTGGTGAAACGGTAGCTTCGCCAGCTCGCCGATGCCCGGCAGCCCGCCGGGGCGATCGCCGTCGCCATCGACGCGCTGGCGCAGGGCGGCCGCCGCCTGCTCGGGCATCAGCGCGAGGCGCTCGACCACGTTACGGAGCTCGCGCGCGTTGCCGGGCCAGCTATGAGCGCAGAGCACCCCACGGATCTCGTCGGTGATGATCGCGCGGGCGTCTCGTGCCAGCTGCTCGGCGAAGTGGTGGGCCAGCAGCAGCACGTCCTCGGGGCGATCACGCAGGGGCGGCAACTCGACCCTGACCACGGCCAGGCGGTAGAACAGATCCTCACGGAAGCGACCGGCGCTGACCTCGTCGGCGAGGTTGCGGTTGGTCGCCGCCACCACCCGCACGTCGACCTGCCGGTGCTGGACTGCGCCCAACGGCTTGACCTGCTGCTGCTCGAGGAACCGCAGCAGCCGAGGCTGCAGCTCGAGGGGCAGCTCGCCGAGCTCGTCGAGGAAGACCGTCCCGCCATCGGCTTCCTCGAGCGCGCCGGTCCGGGCCTGCTCAGCGCCGGTGAACGCGCCGCGCTCGTGACCGAACAGCTCACTTTCGATCAGGTTCGCGGGGATCGCGCCGCAGTCGACCACCACGTACGGCCCGGTTGCCCGGGGCGACGCGTCGTGGATCCCCCGGGCCGCGAGCTCCTTGCCGGTGCCCGACCCGCCCTCGATCAGCACCGTCGCGCTCTCCGGCGCGACCCGCTCGAGCACCGCGAACACCTGCCGCATCGCCTGGCTCTGGCCGAGCAAGCCACCGAAGCTACCCCGCTGGCTCAGCGGGATCTCGACCACCTGCTCGGTGGGCGCGATGCGCAGGTTGGTGCTGCCGAGCCGCAGCGTCGCCGGACGGGTGATCAACGCCCGCTCGATCCGCACGTCTCCTACCGTCGTGCCGTTGGTGCTGCCCAGATCGCGCACCTGGTAGCCCGCCTCGGTCGCCCGCAGCTCGAGGTGCCGGCGCGAGACCGCTGGATCGTTGAGCGTCAGCTCGCAGTCGGCGCCCGAGCCGACGGTGATCCGCGGCCGTTCGATCAGCAGCTCCAGGCCCCGGTCGGGCCCCTTGACCACGTTCAGCCGCGCCTGGCGCAGCTGGAGCATCTCGCTGCCGTCGGGACGGCGGATCAACTTGGTCGCGGAGTTGTCGATCAGCGGCGACGGCATGGGGCGGCAACCCTAGCATGAAACGGGGGCATCGCCCCGGCGCCCACCGGGGGCGCCGATCAGCGGCGGAGCCGAGCCAGCAGGCGCGAGATCTGGTTGCTCGCAGCCACCAGCCGGTCGCCGAGCATCAGCCGCAGGATCCGCTGGGATGCGACCTGCAGACGCTGGCGGTCACCCGCGGGGGCCCGGGCGATGGCACGCTCGAGCCGCGCGAGCTTGCGGGTGATGAACCGCTGGTCGACACGGAACGCGCCGGTGAAGGCCGTCAGGCGCGAGAACGCCGCGTCGGCGCCCTTCCCGTCGCCCTGGATCGAGCGCCGGGCTGCCGTGCGCAGCCGGTCGTACGCAGCGCTGTCGCCCGGGTGTAGGCCCCGCTGGCGCGCGGCGGACTCCAGCCGGTCGAGGCGGTGCCCCCAGGAACGCCGATTCGCCGGTTCCACCGCGGCAGGGGCCTCGACCCGGGGCAGCTTGACCGCCAACGCCGGGGCAGCATCGGGCCGCGCCCGCGGGCGCCGTATCGCGCGCGGAACCCGGACCCGTCGAGGCTTGAGTCGGCGAGTGGATGCGGCGTCGGGCCTCGCCACCGCATCGGCGGGGACCGGCGACGCATCCTCCGGCGCCGGCGTCGAGACCGCGTCGACGGCCTGTCGCGCCACCGCCAGCCCGCTGTCGACGGCGATCGCAGCCGTCGCATCGATCGACGGCCCCCCCGCAGGACGCCGGCCTCTCAGCCCGACCACCGCCGCGGCCCCAGCAGCCACCAGCAGCAGGCCCAGTACAATCCCGCCGAGGAGACGCCCCGCGTGACGCCGAGGCGCCTCGAGCGGTTCGACGGCGGGATCGTCCTCGGCCACCACTCCCTCGCCGGGGATCCGCACCGTCCCCGACGCCTGGCCGTCGATCGGTGGCTGGGTCGCCCGTCGGCCGACGCCGAGGGCCCCCACCGGCACCACCTCACCCTGGTCACCAGCCGCGCATGCCTGGTCGAGCTCGTCGACGAAGCGCGCCAGCGCCCGGGCGTCGAACGCCATCTGGTGCCGCTCGAGGCAGCGATTGAGCTGCTCGGCGAGCAGCGCCGCGTCGCGCGTCCGCATCGCGGGATGCTTCTGCAGCGCGGCGCCGACCGCGTCATCGAGGGCCGCCGCATCCGGACGCACGCTCGAGGGCAGCCGCCAGCTCGGGTTCATCGCGTGGGCCAGCAGCTCGACCTCGCGCTCGGCGCTGTTGTAGCGATGTCCGGTGAGCATCTCGAACAGCAGCAACCCCGCGGCGTAGACGTCGGTCCGACAGGTCACCGGGTCGCCGCTGACCTGCTCGGGGGACAGGTAGGCGAGCTTGCCCTTGATCTGTCCTTGCTCGGTCTGGGCCAGCCGCGCCGCGGCCTTGGCGACGCCGAAGTCTCCCAGCTTGACGTGCCCGCTACGATCAACGAACAGGTTGTGCGGGCTGACGTCGCGGTGGACGATCTGTCGGTCGTGGTGGTGGATGTGATCGAGGGCCATGGCCAGCTCGTGGCCGATGTAGGCCACCGCCGGCACGGGCATCGAGCGGCCCTGCTGGCGAGCGCGCAGCAGCACTTCCCGCAGGTCCCAGCCGTCCTGAAACTCCATCACCAGGAAGTACGTCCCATCGAACTGGCCAAAGTCGTAGATCGGCACGATGTTCGGGTGGGAGAGCGACGCGGCGATGTTCGCCTCGTCGATGAAGCTGTTGACCACTTCCTGGTCGCGCTGGAGGTGGGGCAGCAGGACCTTGAGCGCCAGCTTCTTGCCAAACCCCTGGGTCCCCCCGACCTCGGCCTGGTAGACCTCGGCCATCCCCCCGACGCCGATACGGCGGATCAACCGGTAGTGACCGAGCTTGTAGCGGGGGCTCACATCCCGAGGATAAGGAACCTGCCCGGAAGAACAAGCCCAACCCGGTGGTCGGTCAGCGCCGAGGCGCCTCGACTACGGCAGGGGCACCTCTTCGAAGCCATCGCTGTCCCGTGCCTGGATCGCCAGCGGGACCGCCACCGCTGCTCCCGCCACGGCGGCGGCCACGGTCCAGACCCACCACCGGGCGTACCACGGCTTGCTCGGCGACCCGACCCGTGGGAACAGCCGCAAAGACAGCTGCCCAGCGGCAGCCGGCAGGGTCGCCACGCTGCCAAAGCGGGTCTCCTCGAGCGAGCGGGTCACCGTCGCCTTGACCACGTCGACGACCCGCATCTGCACGATGCACGTCTTGCCCAGCCCGCCGATGGCCGCGACCAGCACGTGCGAGGCGCCCAGCCGCCGGCCGGCAGCCAGCGC
>JAUVBO010000826.1 GCA_030591195.1 Pseudomonadota bacterium | reverse complement strand
CCGGGGCCAACGTCGCCGCTCGCGTTGTTGCTGAAGGTGTTGGCGCTGCCGAGGTCGCCGTTGATCTCGGCGTCGTCCTGGTCGTACCAGACGCCGAAGCCGGCGCTGTCGCGGAAGGTGCAGTCCTTGACCGTCGCCTGGACCGGGCTGCCCGAGGAGGTCAGCGCGAGGTTCGCCGGCGCGCCGTAGGAGTGGTCGTAGCCGCCGCCGTGGGCGACGGTCAGGTGCTCGAGCTGGTTGTCGACCTGATTCGAGTTGTGCAGCAGCAGCCCGCCCCAGTAGCCGGCGGTCTCCTGGGCGCCGCGCATCAGGATCGGCTTGTCGCTGGTCCCCACCGCCGAGAGCGCGCCCTGGCTGCCGGCCCAGATCGCCGCGCCCTCGGCGAAGTGGATCGTCGTCCCGGCCTCGATGGTCAGCGTCGCCTCCACCGCGGTGGTGTCGTGGTGCAGGTAGGGCACGTCGATCGCCGGCCAGGTCGTGTCCTTGGACACGGTGTCGGCCGCGATCTCAACCAGATCCTTGGTGTTGCCGGTGAAGTGGTTGTCGCCGAGGAAGCGCGCCGACTCGGCGGTGACGTGGGCCGCCCCGAGCGTGTTCTTGGTCAGGGTGCAGCCGGTCATCTGGCTCAGCGCCGCCTTGCCGGCGAGGAACAGCCCGTAGCCGGCGCTGCCCGAGAGGGTGACGTTGAGCAGCTTGGCCTGCACCGTGTCGCCCGATGAGGTCAGCGCCAGGTTCGCCGCGCGGCCGTAGGAGAACGCGACGCCGCCGCCGTCGGCGATCGTCACCTCCTCGAGGTGGTTGGCGGCCTTGTCCGAGTTGTGCAGCAGTACCCCTCGCCAGTAGCCGGGCGTCTGCTGGGTGCCGCGCAGCAGGATCGGCTCGTCGGCGGTGCCGACGGCGGTGAGCGCGCCCATCTCGGCGACGTCGATTCCGCCGCTCTCAGCGAAGTGGATCCGCACGCCCGGCGCCAGGGTCAGCTGGGCGTCGACCGCGGTGCGCTCCTCGTGCAGGTAGGGCACGTCGATCGACGGCCAGGTCAGCGGCTCGGTCACCGAGCCTGGCGCGATGAACACGAAGTCCTCGTCGTTACCGGAGAAGGCGTTGTCGTCGAGGAAGCGGGCCGAGTGGGGCGAGACCCGGGCCGGGCCGCGCTCGTTCCTGGTCAGGGTGCAGCCGGTCATCTGGCCCAGGTCGGCCTCGTGCGCGAGGAACAGGCCGTAGCCGGCGCTCTCGCGCAGCGTGACGTCGATCAGCTTGACCCGCACCGTGTGGCCGGAGGAGGTCAGCGCGAGGTTGGCCGCCGGGCCGTAGGAGAAGTCCTGCCGGCCGCCGTGCTCGATGATCACCTGCTCGAGGTGGTTCTCGACGTCGTCCGAGTTGTGCAGCAGCAGCCCGCGCCAGTAACCGCGGCTCGCCTGATCGCCGGTGAAGAGGATCGGCTCGCTCGCGCTACCGACCGCGCGGATCGAACCTGCGTCGCTGATGTTGAGGCCGGTGTCCTGGGCGAAGCGCAGGGTGACGCCGGCCTGGATCTGCAGCCGGGCGCTGACGCTGATCACCGCCTTGACCAGGTAGCAACGGCCATCGAGCGTCGTGTCGGAGGAGATGTCCGCCTCGAGGTCGACGCACTCGATCGTCGCATCCGCTGCGCTGCTGTCGGCGCTAGTGGCGTCGACAGCACTAGCGTCGGCCGCCGGGCCGCTGTCAGTCGGGGTCGCACTGCCTTCATCGCTGCAGGACACGAGCAGCCAGAGGAGCGACGCGGCGAGCGCGGCGATCCAGCTTCGATTCGGCATCGGACAACCTCCAGGCAAGGGATAGCGACGCCGAGGATAGTACAGTAAAGGAGCTCCCCGCTAGGACCTGCGCCAGGAGAGGGTAGCCAGGTCCTCGCCGAGGTGAACCTCGGTGCCGGTGTCGAGGCGCTCGATCCGCACCTCGCGGCGCTCGTCGCCCTCGCCGCGGTACAGGCCGTTGGTGCTCGCGGTGTCGACGGCGTAGAGCGCGCCGTCGATCTCGACCACCAGCAGGTGGACCCGGGAGATCCGCTCGTTTTGCAGCACGGTCGCGCCGTCGCCGTCGCAGCGGTCGTAGCGGCCGATCAGCACCCCTTCGCGAGCCGCACGGGCCCCGAGCAGCAGCGCCTGCTCACCGGCCGCGGTGTGCAGCTCGAGGGTGCCAAGGGGCCGCTCGTCGCCGGCCAGCAAGCTCTGGCGGGCTCGGGCCGGGCCCCGCATGGTCTGGATCTTCGTCGCGCGCTTGACCTGGTCGTCGCCAGGTCGAGGGTCGCCCCGTCGGTGTTGGCGTCGGCGCTCCTGCCGCCGCCAGCGATCCGGCTCGGCGTCGGCCTCGTCGAAGTAGACCCGCTCGGGGATGCAGGCCCAGCCGTCGTCGGGATCGTCTGGCAGGTCGTCGAGGGTGTCTCCGGTGATCGGCAGCAGGTAGAGCAGGTAGCGCCCGCAGCGGACGAACACCGGCCCCTCGGAGACCAGCGCCTCGAGCCGGCGCCCCTCCTCGTCGAAGAACGACAGCGGCGTGCGCAGGTCGAGCAGGCGGAACCGCAGGTCGTCGTCCGCGTCGGGCTGTGGGTGCAGCACCAGCGCCAGGTGGCGCAGCGAGAGGTTCGGGTCGGCCTCGAGGTAGAGCTCGGCCATCCCGTGTCGGCCGATGATCGCCGAGTTGGCGCGGTCGGACTTGGCCGCGAGGGTCAGGCCCGCGGCGACCTTGCCGCGGATGCTGTCCACCGCGACCACCGCGACCCCCGGCCGGCGGAAGCCGGTGCAGATCTTGCGGATCGAGGCGTAGTTGATGATGAACTGGTTAGCGAACGATGGCGGCGGTGCCACGTCATCGAGCGCCATGATCATCGTCGCCGAGTTGTCGGCGTGCTCGCGATCCTGGCGTCCGCGGAGCGTGACCACCCGTGTGCGGTCGAAGGGCATCTGGCTAGACTCTGCCAAAATCACCGCCAGAAGCAAACCAGTAACGAGGAGCTGCACGCGGGCGGGGCGTGGGACGGTTCAGGGGTCGCCGACCAGCCACTCGACCACCGCGTCCATGTCCTCGTTGCTGCCGACGCGGGTGT
>JAUVBO010000851.1 GCA_030591195.1 Pseudomonadota bacterium | reverse complement strand
CTGGCTGCTGCACAACCGGATGGCCTCCGGCGGCTGGCGCACGACCCAGGCTAACCTCTACGCGCTGCTGGCGTTGACCCGCTACGCCCAGTCGCGCCGGGGGGCCCAGGTCAAGGTGCGGGTGGGCCTGGGCGACGAGACCCTGCTCGACACCGTCCTCGCGGGCAAGCAGTGGATCCGACGGCTGTCGCTGCCGCTCTCACGGGTGCAGAAGGCGGGCGCGCCGCTGTCGATCGCCGCCGAGGGCGGACGAGTCTACTTCGACGCGCGGCTGCGCTTTCGCCGCGACGTCGCCCACCAGAAGGCACGCCGGGCGGGGATCGCGCTCTCTCAGCGTCTGCTCGACGCCAAGACCGGCAAGCCGATCAAGCGGCTCAAGGTCGGCGACGTGGTGCGGGTGCGCCTCCGGACGCGCTCCAGCGAGACGCGCAACCACCTGGTGGTCGCCAGCCGGCTCCCCGCCGGGCTCGAGCCGCTCAACCGCCGCTTCAAGACCGTCTCCACCGGCGATGCGGTGGACGACGACGACGACGATGACGACGACGACGACTGGAGCGTGGAGACCCACCGGGAGATCCGTGACGATCGGGTCTCGTTCTACGCCGAGCGGGTCTATCCCGGCTCCCAGATCCGCGAGTTCCTCGCCCGCGCCACTACCGCGGGAAAGTTCGTCGTGCCATCGGCGGTGGCCGAGGAGATGTATCACCCCGAGACCCACGCCCGGACCGCGTTGTTCACCCTGGAGATCACCGAGAAGTAGATGGCCCCGATGAGCAAGATCACCCGCTGGCTCGGCCTCGGAGCGCTGGCCCTCGCAGCGCTGGCGCTGACCGGGCACCTGGTGCTGGAGCTGGTGGTGCGCGCGGGAGACTACCCGGCCGACAAGCTGTCGCCACCGGAGGCGACCTCGCTGGTCGTGCTCGACCGCCAGGGCGAGGTGCTGCGCGAGCGGGCGACCTCGGCGGGCGGGCGCGAGCGATGGGTGCCCCTGGCGCGGATCTCGCCACACCTGGTCCACGCGACCCTCGCGGCCGAGGACCGGCGCTTCTACGACCACGATGGCGTCGATTACCTGGCGCTGCTTCGGGCGGCCTGGCTCAACCTGACCCGGGCGCGCTTCGCCTACGGCGGCTCGACGCTGACGATGCAGCTGGTGCGGCTGGTGGAGCCCGCGCGACGCCAGCGAACCCTCTCACGCAAACTCGCCGAGCTGGTGCTCGCCCGGCGGCTCGAGGGGACGCTGGGCAGCAAGCGGGCGGTGCTCGAGCAATACCTCAACCGGGTCTACTACGGCCACGGCGCCTGGGGGGCCGAGGCGGCAGCTCGCTTCTACCTCGGCAAGGGCGCTCACCAGCTCACCGCCGGCGAGGCGGCCTTGCTCGCGGTGCTGCCACGCAACCCTCGCCGCTACGACCCGTTCTCCGACCTGCGCGGTGCGCTCAACCGCCGGCGACGGATCCTCGCGTCGATGGTCGCCCTCGGCCTGCTGCCCGCCGCCGAGCGGCGGCTCGCCGAGCGCTCTCCGCTTCACCTCGCCCGCCACCGGCAGGACCTCCGCGCGCCCCACTTCGTCGATCACCTGCTCGGCCGGCTGCCGCCCCGACTGACCGCCGGCGGCCAAGGGGCCACGGTGCGCACGACGCTCGACGGGCCGCTGCAGCAGACGGTGGAGGTGGCGGTCCGCTCACACCTCGAGCAGGTGGCACCTCTCGGCATCAGTCAAAGCTCCGTGGTGGTGCTACGAAACCGCGACGGGGCGATCCTCTCGATGGTCGGCTCCGCGCGCTACTTCGACGCCGCGCGCAACGGCGCCCACAACGGCACCACCGCGCGGCTGCGTCCGGGCTCGACGCTCAAGCCGTTCGTCTACGCCCTGGCCCTCGAGCAGGGTGACACCGCAGCCACCATCGCCCTCGACCTGATCCTGCCCCACGAGACCCACGAGTCCTACGTCAAGGACGTGCGGCAGCACGGGCCGGCGCGCTACCGCGAGTCCCTCGCTGGCTCGTACAACCTCGCCGCGGTGCACACGATCAAGCGCGTCGGCGTCTCCACCGCCCTCGAGCGGCTCCGGCGCGCGGGGCTTCAGACCCTCGACTGGCCGGACCGGCGCTACGGCCCCGACCTGGCCATCGGCGAGGCTGAGGTGCGGCTGATCGATCTCGCGGGGGCCTTCGCGGCCTTCGCCAGGGGAGGCCGGCCGCTGTCGCCGTGGGCGATCCGCCGGGTCGAGATCCCGGGCGAGCCGCCGCGCACGGGCGACCGGACCGCTGCTCGCCCGCGGATCTACAGCCCCCAGGTGGCCTACCTGATCTACAACATCCTCCAGGATCCCGACGCCCGCCGGCCGATGTTTGGCGACCGCGTGCCACTGCACCTGCCCTTCCGCGTGGCGCTCAAGACCGGTACCACCCGGGCCTACACGGACAACTGGGCGGTCGGCACCACCGCCGAGCTCACCGTCGGTGTCTGGGCCGGAAACTTCGACGGCTCATCGACCCACGGTTCGATGTCGATGCAGGGCGCGACCCCGCTGCTGCGTGCGGTGTTCAGCGCCGCCGCGGCGCGCTTCGGTGATCCCACCGCGCCGTCGCGCCCGCCGGGCCTGGTGCAAGGCTCGGTCTGCGCCTTGTCAGGCAAGAAGCCCGGTCCTCACTGCCCCCATCGGAAGGTCGAGCTGTTCGTCGCCGGCACGGTCCCGTCCAGGCGCTGCGACTGGCACCGCCTCCGCTGCGGCAAGCCTCAGATCGAGTACCCGCCGGTGGCCCACGCCTGGCTCGCGGCCCACGGCCTGCCGCCGGCGACGCCGACCTGCCGCGGCGGGGACGCCGGCGATGCGCCAGCCCGCGCTGGGACCAGGCCGCTGCGGATCCTCTCGCCCACCGAGGGGGCACGCTTCCACCTCGATCCCTCCCGCCCGGCGCCTCCCCAGCGCCCGCCCCGGCGCGCGAGCCTCGCCCGCGGCGGGCGCTGGCGCATCGCCGGCGTCCCCGCCGCGCGCTGGACCCCCACCGTCGGCACCCACG
>JAUVBO010000404.1 GCA_030591195.1 Pseudomonadota bacterium | reverse complement strand
GCGAGCGCCCCCACCGTCCGCGGGCCGACGCGCTCGGCGCCTATCTCGGCTTGAGCTTGGTGCAGTCCGCGCCCTTGGCCAGCCTGATCCCCCCGCCGCCGCTGACGCGCAGCTTGCAGCGGTACCTCGCGCCGCAGCCGTCGGCGTACCAGACGTCGGTGGCGCTGCAGTCACCGCCGTCGCAGCGCACCGACACGTCCTGACAGGGCGTCTCCTTGCGAGTCCAATCGGCGTAGCGCGCCTGGTACCGCCCGTGGGCACAAGCGCCGACAAACATCAGCCCCGCAGCCAAGACCATCATCGCGTGTCGCATGGCCCCTAGTCTCTCACCGCAACGCCTCGGCTGTCTGTGCCAAATAGCTGTTCGCCGCTGCCGCGGACAAGGCTCGGCTCGGGTGACGATCTCCAACAGCGGGCCTCCGAAACTCCAGCCGCTGATGGCCCTGGCGGGACGACGACTTGCTCGGATGTGAGCAGGAATCCGCACACTCGCGCCGCGAAGCTGCGCAGGGACCTGCCCAGCGCCGGACGGCCTGTCGCCAAACCTCTTCCATTGCAGGAACTTGGATGCCACCCACGTTGAGCACGGGTCTTGCTATGAACAATCCCTAGATGAGCACCCGTCCAATCCACCGCGTCCCGCTGCCGACCCGCGACCAGCTCGTCCGTGCCACGGTGCTGGACCCTGCCGATCTCGACCCATCCTACGAGGTCGTGCGCCTGATCGGGCTGGGGGGCATGGCCAAGGTCTACGAGGTACGCTGCCGGCGCTACCAGCGCCGCCTGGCGCTCAAAGTGCTGCGCCCCGACGCGCCCGACCTCGAGCAGGTCGCGCTGCGCTTCAAGCGCGAGGCGTGGTTGCTCCGGCGCCTCGATCACCCCAACTGCGTCAAGCTGGTCGAGTGGGGGCGGACCCGCTCTGGCGGCCTCTTCCTGCTGATGGAGCTCGCCGACGGCCGGCCGCTGACCGACTGGCTCGGCCGGGTGATGCCCGTGGTCCAGGCCCTCGAGGTCGTCCGGCAGGTGCTCCTCGCGCTGCAGCACGCCCACCTGGGCGGCATCGTTCACCGCGACATCAAGCCAGACAACGTGATGCTGGTCGAGACGGCGGGGCGCATGCCGCTGGTCAAGCTGCTCGACTTCGGCCTCGGCAAGCAGGTCGTCCACAGCCCGTTCGCCGTCGCCAGCGGCGACCAGCCGCGCCAGCGCCGGCTCACCAGCGGGATGGTGGTCGGAACGCCGACCTACATGGCTCCCGAGCTCCTGCTCGGCGAACCGGCCAGCTTCTCCAGCGACATCTACGGCGTCGGCGTGATGCTCTACTACCTGCTCACCGGTCGCAAGCCCGTCGACGGTCACGACGCCCCGGCGGTGATGCGGGCGAAGCTCCAGCGCCCGGCGCCGCGGCTGGGACAGACCGCGCCCCGCACCTTCTCGCCCGAGCTCGAGCGCCTGGTGGCCCGGGCGCTGAGCCGCGCCCCCGCGCGGCGCGGCGGCTGCGCCGAGCTGCTCACCGCCGTTTCCCTGGTGCAGCGCAGCCCCGGCCGCGGCCTCGCCCTGCCCGAGAAGACCCCGTCGGCCGCCCTGCGGGCCGCCGGCCGCCGGTTGATCGACCGGCTGCGGCAGCTCCGGATCGGCTCGCCGCCGGCGTTGCAGCCGAGCAGCGCCCAGCGGCTCCGCTAGCGCGGCTCCCCCCCTTTGGCAGGCGGCGGTCTCCCGAGCGGCGGTGTTTGGCTAACTGGCCCTTCCTGACCGCGACCGGATCTACGCCGCCGGCGTAACCCCCCCATTGCGATCGACCGCGCCACCGGCGCGGCAACAGGAAGGGGAGCCGAGATGGACAAGAAGATCATCGCCGTAGTGGGGGCCACCGGCTCCCAGGGAGGCGGGCTGGTGAGGGCGATCCTCGACGATCCCGACGGCGGGTTCGTCGCCCGCGTGCTGACCCGTGATCCGAGCAACGAAAAGGCAAGGCAGCTGGCCGAGCTCGGCGCCGAGGTCGTGGCCGCCAACGTCGACGACCAGGCGAGCCTCACGCGGGCCTTTGCGGGGGCTCACGGCGCCTTCTGCGTCACGTTCTTCTGGGAGCACTTCTCACCCGAGAGGGAAGCCGCCCAGGCCAGCGCGATGGCCCAGGCCGCCCAGGCCGCCAACGTCGCGCACGTGATCTGGTCGACCCTCGAGGACACCCGGCGGTGGATGCCCATCGACGACGAGCGGATGCCGACGCTCCAGCGGAAGTACAAGGTCCCCCACTTCGACGCCAAGGGCGAGGCCGACAAGCTGTTTGCCGAGCTCGAGCCGCCGGCGACCTTGCTGCTGACCTCGTTCTACTGGGACAACCTGATCCACTTCGGCATGGGCCCGCGGCGGGGCGAGGACGGCAGGCTGTCGTTCGTGCTGCCGATGGCCGACGCCAAGCTGCCTGGCATCGCCGCCGAGGACATCGGCCGCTGCGCCCTCGGCATCTTCAAGGCCGGCAGCAGCACCTTCGGCGAGACCATCGGCGTCGCCGGCGAGCACCTCGGCGGCGAGGAGATGGCCGCGGCGTTGACCGCAGCGCTCGGCGAGAAGGTGACCTACACCTACGTCCCGCCCGAGGTCTATCGCACCTTCGACTTTCCGGGCGCCGACGACCTGGCGAACATGTTCCAGTTCAAGCGCGACTTCGAGAGCGACTTCCGCGGGCCCCGGGATCCGGCGATCGCGCGCGCGCTCAACCCCCAGCTCCAGACCTTCGCTCGCTGGCTCGAGAACAACGCCTCGCGCATCCCCGTCGCCTAGCGCGACCGTCGCCCGGTGGGCGGCGCGCTCAGTTGACCTTGGGCGGAGTGATGCAGACCGCTACCTCGAGCAGGATGTAGATCAAGGCCTTTTCCTGCGGCAGCAGCTCGGCGCCAACCCCCTTGCTGCCCTCCGAGTGATAGGTGCTGAACATCACCATCCCGCAGCCGTAGTGATAGCTGATCGTCATCGGCCGCAGCCCGGCGTAGCCTGGCACGTCTCCGAGGACCCAGGCCGTCGGCATCAGATCATACTTCTGCTGCTCGTCGGGGCCAGGGGTCGGCAGCTTGTGGATCGACTTGACCACGGTATAGGACTCGAGCAGGTCGAAGGTGGTGATGCCCTGGAGCGCCAGCCAGTCCTTCAGGCCCTGGTCCTGCACCGTGGCCGGGGCGTCGTAGGGCGACGACAGCTCCGCCGTGCCGAAGCTGCTGCTCTGGCCCTCCCACTTGATGTAGTCGGGCAGGATCTGCTGCAGCAGATCGTAGCGCCAGTCGGTCACGTAGAGCCTGCCGCCGGCCTTGATCCACTTCAGCAGCGTCTGCTTCGCCTCGGCTGAGGCGAAGGTGCCATCGAGCAGATCGAGGCTGGGCTCGTCGTCCGAGCCCCCCGAGCCGCCGCAGGGGACGAAGAGGATCTGGTACTGCGACAGCAGGCTGTAGTCGGTGAGCGCCGCCCGGGGATCGAGGGGCTGGCAGTCCTCGACCGGCGGAAACAGCGAGGTCATCTTGCACTCGATGATGGTGAAGGACTCGGTGCCGCGCCGGAGGCCGCCGTGCTCATCGACCGCGCCGAGCCCGAGCTTGGCGAGCGAGTCCTCGACCGCGTCCCAGCCCCCCGGGAGGATCAGCATCTTCGGAATCGTGTCGCGCTGGGCGGCGTCGGTGGCGTGAGGGAGGGTCGTCAGCGCCGGGTCGATCGCCAGACCCTGCTGCGGGACGTTGATCGTACGCACCCGCCGGAAGGCGCCCTTCTGGGTCACGACCAGCCACTGGCCCGCCGTGGCCTCGATCGTGAACGAGCCATCAGGCGCGGTCATCGCGTGAGGGACGTCGTTGGTCAGCTTGACGCACTCGTCGCAGAAGACCTGCTGGGGGATCGGCTCGGGCGGCCTGCTCGGTGGCGCGAGGTAGACCAGCGCACCGGAGATCGGGATCGTGCCCTCGGGGGCGTAGACCACGCCGGTGACCTCCACCGACGGGGGTGGGGGCGGCAGGTCGACCAGCCGCGAGTCCGCCGCCGGGATCCCGTCCGAGGTCGATCCGTCCGCGCCGGGCGTGGCCGTGGTGTCCGCGCAGGCCGTGGCCGCGAAGACGACCCCCGCGACGACGGTGACGCGCCAGTGTCTGATCGCCTGCATTACCTGAGCTCCTGCTGGCTAGAAGGCGCAGCTGTTGAGCATGCCGTCGGTGATCACCCAGGCGTCGTCGCTGAAGCAGATCGAGATCCCGCCGAGGATGCACTCGAGCCCGGTCTCGTCGATCACCCGCACGTCGTAGTCGTCGCAGTTGATGAAGTCGACGGTCAGGCTCGAGCCGGGCGCGAGCATGCCGCCGCCGACGAGGTTGCTGCCCCAGCTGCGCGAGCCCACCGGGCTGAGGTTGATCTCGATCAGCGCGTAGCTGCTCTCGTTGACGATCGTGAACGACGAGTCGCAGCTGAGCCCGACCAGGGCCGTTGCGACGATGATCGCCACCAGCCACCTGCTGGGCCGGCGCCGCGGCGCTTGACTTGATGCTCCCATGATCCCCTCCGGCTGTTGTTGCTGAAGCTCCAGAGCTTATCGCCACCCTCACCGGTCCGCCAGCGATTCGCGCCGCTGCGTCCGCTCAGGGCCGGGCTGGAAGGTCGAGCACCAGCCGCCGACGCTCGCCGCCGACCACGCGCACCCGGCTCTCGGCCCGGCCCAAGCCCTCCCGCCGGGCCTCGACCCGCTTGCGGCCGGTGGGCACCTGCTCGAGCAGCAGCGGG
>JAUVBO010000880.1 GCA_030591195.1 Pseudomonadota bacterium | reverse complement strand
GATCGATCAGCAGGCGCGGCACGACCCGGTTCTGCAGCACTTCCCGCGCGGGTCGCTCGCGCCAGGCCGCGTAGAGGCAGAGGCGAAAATACTCGTCGGCGTAGTAGACGTGGTCGGGGGGGATGTTCAGCACGTCGAAGTACTCGCTCCAGACCATCACCGGGGGATCCGAGTGGGGCCAGCTGTGGCCGAACCAGAGGCCGACGCGCGGGGCGAGATAGTGCTTGTCGTTGACCGTCAACAGGCAGCGTCGCCAGAGCTCGGCGCGTTCGGGCTCGACCTGCTCCAGGCGCTCGAGGCGTTGCCTGAACGACGCGAGGAACGGGCGCCCGCTGACCAGCGCCGGGACGCGGCCGACGAAGCCCACCACCGCGTCGCGGGGCGGCGGCAACTCGCGCTCACAGTCAGCACAGCGGGTGCCTCGATCGAAGACGATCAGCTCGCCACAGTGGGGGCAGAGCACCGGTTCGGCGGCCTCGACCCAGCAGCGGTCTTCCTCGAGGGGGCGGCCGACGGCGGCCAGCATCGTCGGGAAGGCTGTCAGCAACCCGGGAACTTCGTCCTCTAGCATGCCAGGACGGTCCACAGCCCAGCTTGCTGCGCGCCGCATTGCCTCGAGGTCGATCTCCCACCTGCGCAGCTGTCCGGAGGGCGTCCTCTTCTGTTGAAGCATCGCTTGGTCCCCGCCGCTCGCGGTCAGCGGTAGAAGTCATCCTGGCTCAGGTCGACGTGATAGCTCGCGGGGCGTGCGGCCCCACCCGGGCTGGGCGCGCCGGCCGGTCCGGGGCCGTCGGGGCGACCCTGCGGCCCGGGATCAGCGTCGTCATCATCGACGGTGGAGAGGCGCTGGAAGGAATCGCCGGCGACCTGCGCGATGATGTTCCCCGCGCGATCGACGAGCTCGCCAGCCGAGTTGAGCGAGAGGTGGGTCGCCTGGGCGTAGATTCCATCGCCCCGGTTGCGGTAGACCACCGGCTGGGGCTCGTGGAGCACGCACAGCGCGTACTCCGCGCTACCGTCGCCGAGTGTGCCGAGATCTGGACGCATGACGTGCGGGTTGCGCGGCTCGCAGCAACTGCAGAGCACCTCCTCGGCATCGCCGCCACCCGGGTCGGCCTCGCGAACCCCCACGCGGGCACCAGGGCTCGCCGGTCGTTGCTGTGCTCGCCTCCGCTGTCCGCTCATCGCTCGTTCCCCCCCCTGCTAAAACGTAGCAGGTCGCGATCTGGGGGGGCAAGCGAATCCCCAGTCGTTGGCCCGGCGCAACAAAAGAAATCAAGGTGGGCTTTCAAAGGGTTGCGTCGCGAGGAGAGCAATCTTATGATGACAGCTCCTTTCTCGGAGGATCAATGCGGATCGGAATCTTCTCCGATGTCCACTCGAATCTAGAGGCGCTAGAGGCAGTCCTGCGCGCCTTCGAGAGCGAGAAGATCGACCGGTTCATTTGCCTGGGGGATACCGTTGGTTACGGCGCCGATCCCCAGGCATGCTCCGATCTGGTGCGGACCCACGCCTCGGTCTCGATCGTCGGCAACCACGACGCGGCGGTGGCCCAGCGGATGGACTACTCGTACTACTACGACGCCGCGCGACAAGCGCTCGACCTGCACTCGACGATGCTGTCGGAGGAAAACCTGGAGTGGCTGCGGTCGCTGCCCTACGAGCACCGTGAGAACGACCTCTCTTTCTGCCACGGCTCGCCGCTCAATCTCGAGGAGTTCGAGTACATCTTCGCGATCGATCAGGCCCAGCAGTTGCTCGGCTGCTACGAGGACTGCGCCCGGGTGACGTTCATCGGCCACTCGCACCTGTGCAAGGCATTTGCCCTGTCGCCGACCGAGGTCCACGAGGTGGTCGCGTCGCGCTTCACCATCCGTGAGAACTACAAGTACGTCATATCGGTGGGCAGCGTGGGGCAGCCCAGGGACTACGATCCGCGAGCGAGCTACACCATCTTCGACACCGACGATATGGCCTTCGAGTTCAAGCGCCAAGGCTACGACGTCGAGAAGGCGGCCAGCAAGGTCTTCGCCACGGACCTCGAGCGCAACTTCGGCAATCGTCTCTTCCTCGGGGTTTGAATCGGTCGAAACGCTAGGTGGGCGGCGGGCCTAGCGGGTGACCTTGGCCACGGGTGAAGGCGAGGCGGGGGCAGGAGCAGGGCGCACGAGGGAGACGCGCCGGTTGGACCACTTCTCCTGGGTTCGCCTGCTGATCGCGCCGCCGCGACGCATCAGCCGCAGTACCTGACGGAGCTTGGCCGTCCAGGCGTCGCCCGGATCCGCGCGGGCAAACCGCTCGGCGAGCGGCCGCGGACTGGGGGTCATCGCCGCCAGGTGGGCCGCCTGCAGCGGCGTGACGCTGTCAGCGCCGCGACCGAAGTAGCGGCGGCTGGCGACCTCGACGCCGTGCACCCCGGGGCCCATCTCCACCAGGTTGAGGTAGAGTTCGAGGATCCGCTTCTTCGACAGCACCTGCTCCATCCGCCAGGTCAGCACCGACTCTTGAAACTTGCGCGAGAGGGTCCGGCGATGGTCGAGGAACGCGTTCTTGACCAACTGCTGGCTGATGGTGCTCGCGCCCCGCAGCATGCGCCCGGCCCGCAGGTTGTCGACGAAAGCCCGGTGGAGCTGCCGGGTGTCGAAGCCCTGATGGCGGAAGAAATTGGCGTCCTCGGCGGCGACGAAGGCGGCGCGGAGGTGGGGCGATATCTTGCCGAGGCGACGGTAGGACGGGTTTTTCCGGGAAAGCTCCCAGGGCTCGGGTTGCCCGCCGGCCCCGACCAGCTGGACCGCGACGGCGCCCTCCAGACGACGGACGTCCGCCGCCGGCGGGTCGGCGATGACCTTGCACGTCAGGGGGGTGAGGTCGAGGTCCAGCTTGGTTCGTTCGAGCTGCGCCGAGTCGAGGGCCAAGGTGGCGGCAAGCCCGATCCGGCCCG
>JAUVBO010000421.1 GCA_030591195.1 Pseudomonadota bacterium | reverse complement strand
GAACGGCGGGGGCCGCGCCACCGGCACCGATACCGGCACCGATACCGGCACCGATGCCGGCGACCATGCCTCCCACCGATGGAGGTGGCATCGACCCGCCACCTCGGATTCGCGAGCCGAGCATGCCCGACCTCGACCGGGCGCCGCCGCGGCATCCGCCTCCTGCCGGGCCAGCCGCGACGATGCGGCGGGCTCCACCGAGCGTTGCGCCTGCTCCGCGGGAGACCCTGGGGGCCGACTTGGCCGAGACCAGCGCGCCGGCCCCGATGGGAGGGCCCGCGCCGGCCTTCACCGCCCCCGAGTCCCCGCCGATGCGACGCGAGCCGCCGTCGGCGCAGCGCAAGCCGGCGGATCCGCGGCGGGACAAGATCTTCGAGCTGCAGAAGGAGATTCACGATCGTCTGATCGAGTACCTCGACCTGCGGCGGATGGACATCGACCAGCTCGCCGACGAGGAGCTCTGGGAGAAGACCGAGAACGCGATCTGCGACATCGTCGAGTCGATGGACAGCGACAGCGCGATCCCGGCCTTCGTCGACCAGGACCTGCTGATCAAAGACGTCCTCAACGAGGCTCTCGGCCTGGGACCGCTCGAGGATCTGCTCGCCGACGAGGCGGTGGACGAGATCATGGTCAACCGCGCCGAGCGGATCTACGTCGAGCGCGCCGGTCGCATCGAGCTCACCGACCGTGGCTTCTCCAGCGACAAGGCGGTGCTCGGGGTGATCGAGCGGATCGTCGCACCTCTCGGGCGCCGGATTGACGAGTCATCGCCGCTGGTGGATGCGCGGCTCAAGGACGGCAGCCGGGTCAATGCGATCGTCCCGCCGCTGGCGATTCAGGGGCCGTGCCTGACGATCCGCAAGTTTCGTCAGGACATGCTCGGCGCCAAGGACCTGACACGGTTCGGTACCATCACCCAGGGGATGGTCGAATTTCTCGAGACCTGCGTGACGGCGCGCAAGAACATCGTGATCAGCGGCGGGACCGGATCGGGCAAGACCACGACGCTCAACGTGGTGAGCAACTTCATCGGCGAGTCCGAGCGGATCGTCAGCATCGAGGACGCCGCCGAGCTTCAGCTGAGCCACGATCACTGGATTCAGCTCGAGAGTCGTCCCGCGAACATCGAGGGCAAGGGCGCGGTGACCATCCGCGATCTGGTGCGCAACTCGCTCAGGATGCGTCCTGACCGGATCATCGTCGGCGAGTGTCGGGGCGGTGAGGCCCTGGACATGCTGCAGGCGATGAACACCGGCCACGACGGGTCGCTGACCACCGCCCACTCGAACGGTCCCCGCGACACCCTGGCGCGGCTGGAGACCATGGTGCTGATGGCGGGGATAGAGCTGCCGATTCGCGCCATCCGGGAGCAGATCGCATCGGCGGTGAACCTCATCCTCCACCAGACCCGTTTCTCCGATGGGTCGCGGCGGGTCACCCACCTGACCGAGGTGACGGGGATGGAAGGGGATGTGATCACCCTTCAGGACATCTTCACTTTCAAGCAGGAGGGCTTTGACGCCCAGGGCCGCGTGAGCGGGCGATTCCTGCCGTCGGGCTTCGTCCCGCGGTTCTACGAAGACCTCCAGCGCCGGGGCTTGCCGGTGAACATGGACATCTTCCGCGAGTAGGCTTGTAGGCGCGGTTAGCCCCTTGTTCCTTCTCGTCGCTAGGGACCCGGCCGGACAGGTCGTCGGCTCGGTCAAGGTAACCCCGCAGCCCCAGACGGTCGGGCGTGGGATGGACAGCGGGCTGGTGCTGGCCAGCAGCGGTGTCTCGCGAACCCACGCCTCGTTCTACCTGCATGGCGACGGGGTGGTGATCTCCGATGAGGGCAGCGCCAACGGGGTCAAGGTCGACGGTGCGCTGATCAACGCTCCGACGCTGATCGACCACACCAACCGGTTGCAGATCTCCAGCTACGTGCTTTCGTTGGAGCCGGAGGAGGCCGAGGGGGTGGTCCCGGCGCCGGCCGAGGTGGCCGCAGACACCGACGAGCAGGTGCTCGACCACGACACCAGGCTTGAGGCCCACAGCGGCGCGGGGAGCGCGCTGGCGAGCTCGATGCTGGAGTTGGTGGGGCGTGGCGGCCCGTACGGTGGGACGCGCGTCGCGCTCGAGTCGTTGCTGATGACCGTGGGCCGCGTGGAAGCCAACGACTTGATGCTCGACGACCCGTCGGTCAGCCGGCGACACGCCCAGCTGCGTGTCTCGGTCACCGGCGATCGCGTGACGGTGCTCGACCTCCGAAGCCACAACGGGACCTACGTCGACGGCGAGCGGCTCAAGCGCGGCGACGCGGGCATCGGCTCGGTGATCCGCTTTGGCGACATCTCCTTCAAGCTCGAGAAACGACGCCTCGGCGGCGCACGCCCCGGGCGACGCCGGGGCGGGCTGTCGGGCCGCCAGCGACTGATCGCGGCCATCGGCGCGCTGGTGCTGATCCTCCTGGCGGTCGGCGTGGTCGCCTACCGCAACCGGCCCAAGCCGGTGAAGCCTGCGCCAACGCCGGTGATCGGCATCCTGCAAGCACGCCAGGCGAAGATCCAGGCGTTGGTCGAGCAGGCCCGGCGCAAGGTGGCGCTGCGCGAGTGGAGCCGCGCCGAGGAGCAACTCCGTGTGGTCCTGGAGAAGGATCCGCTCAACGTCGAGGCCAGGCGCCTGATGGCCACGACCGAGGCCGAGCGCCGCAACCAGCGAACCTATCAGGACGGGATGAAGTACTACGCCCTGGGCAATCGCGAGAATCTGATCAAGGCGCGCGGCGTCTTCGAGCGGCTCCCGAAGAACTCGGTCTACCAGCGCGAGGTGCGCTACCGGCTGAAGAACATCGCCGAGAAGGTCGCCGAGGAGTTCCGGATCGAGGGAGTCTCTCGCTGCCGGGCACGGTATTGGCGCCGTTGCCAGCAGGCGCTGTGCCGCTTCTTCAGTCTGCTGAGCGAGGAGGCCCAGGTTCCCGGCGAGCCCGGCTTGCGGCGGTTGTTGCAGGGCGCCGAGAGGCGGCTGCGTCGTCGGCGTGACTTCGAGCCGTGCGAGGTCAAGCGGTACCGCTCGCCTCCCTCCGGCATCGAGCGGGGCCAGGACGCGGCGGCGCTGCTCGCCCAGCGCTACCCGGACCTGCCGGCGGTTTACGGGGTGCTCAAGGTGTACATCGGCGGCAACCTCGACGGCGCCTTGCACCGGCTCAGCCGGCTTCGCAGCAAGCGGCGGATGCGTCCCCACACCGCCCAGCTGAGCGAGATCAACCGGCAGTTGCTCGTCATCCGCGGCAAGTACCAGGAGGGCTACTCGGCCTACCGGGAACGGAAGGCCGACGAGGCCGACCGTCAGTGGAACGTGCTGCTGAGTGCCGAGGCATCGCTGCTCCCGGAGGGGATCGACAGCTTCCATCGCCGCGAGGTGTTGCGGATGCTCGGTGACCTCTACTTCGAGCTGGGCGAGGAACAGGACAAGGCGAAGCGCTTCCGCGCCGCCGCGCGGTACTGGCACCGCGGCCACGCGCTGAACAAGAACCACGCGCGGCTACTCAACGGGATCCTGCAGCTGGAGAAGACCGCGACGAGCCTGATCGGCGAGGGCCGGCGGCTGGCGGCCGCCGGGCAGATCCGCGCGGCGCGTCAGAAGCTGACGATGGGGCGTGACATCTGCAAGCCAGGCAGCAGCACGCGGGCAACGGCAGAGAAGGCCCTTGGCGCCCTCGGTCAGTAAGCCCTAAGAGCACCCCCCCCTACAAAATGCGGACCGAGTCGAGTGCGGAGCTGGCGAGCCGCATGCGTAGCCGAGAATGCGAAGCCTTGGTGGAGCTAAATCGAGCATTGGAGGCATAGCAGGCGGTTGCCTGTGCCGTGCTCGGCGACGGGAGCAATTTGTAGGGGTGCTCCTAAGGCGGCTTACTTGCCGGCTGGCTTGCCGTGCCAGATCTCTTTGGCCGGTGCCGAGCTGGGGCTGGACTTTGGCGGGGCCTTGTCCGGGGCCGCGAGCGCGAGGTGGCCCACAGCGAGGAGAGGCTCCCCGCGGTCGTCGCGGCCCTCGACGAGGACGAGCACGCGCCCTTGATGTTGATCCGCCGCGTTCGGCACGATCGATGCGAGAGAGAGGCTGGCGAGGCGGCCGCCGCGCGTCGCCGAGAGCCCCTTGCGCTCGAGCACCGTGCGGCGGATTCGTCCGTCTGTGGCTTCGAGCACCACCGTCAGCTTCGCGCCGGTGACCCGCGGACCGCGGTTGTTGACCTCGAGGTTCTGGCCGGCGAGGGAGACACGGACCTGGCCGCGGAGCAGGAAGTCGATCAGCCCCGTGGAGTACGCCACGGCCAGCGGGTTGAGGTGGCGCGCGGTGGCGGCGAAGCAGCGCTCGTCGAGGAAGAAGCGCAGGGTCTCGCGTCGAGGATCGACGCGGTATGCGAGCAGGGCGCCGTGGGGGCCGCGGATGGTGCAGGTTCGGTCTGGCGGACAGCGTCGGTAGTCGAAGGCAGGGACCGCTGGCTTGGCCAGCGTCAGCTTGCGGTTGAGCCTCAGGTGAACCTTGCGCGGCTCTGGCTGGGGAATGGCCAGCGCCGAGGGTACTGTTCCCGCCGAGAAGTGCGCGACAGCCGTGCGATCGGCCAGGCCCGTCCAGCGCCGGTTGCTGAAGAACTCGGCGGCCGTATCGAACCGCACCGGCTCTCCGCGGTG
>JAUVBO010000394.1 GCA_030591195.1 Pseudomonadota bacterium | reverse complement strand
GCACCTCCGCGATGTCGCCATGGGCGGCCGCCCAGACCGCGTTGATCAAGTTCAGCGCGGCATCGCTGCTCGGCCGGTCGGAGCTGCGCTGGCTGCCGACGATCACGATCGGCACCGGGCTGTTCTGGACCATGAAGCTCAACACCGCCGCGGTGTGGCCCATGGTGTCGGTGCCGTGACCGATGACGACGCCGGCGACCCCGGCGGCGATCTCGTCGCCGATCGCCTCGGCCAGCTCCTTGTACTGGGGCCAGCTCATATTCTCGGAGAAGACGCCGAAGAGCTTGTGCGTCGTCAGGTTGCAGATCTCCGCCAGCTCGGGCACCGCGCCGTAGAGCTCGCCGGGGGTGAAGGCAGGGATCACCGCGCCGGTGCGGTAGTCGAGCCGCGAGGCGATGGTCCCCCCGGTGCCGAGCAGGGTCACGTTCGGCAGCGCCGGGTCGAAGGGGAACTCCTTCTCGGGGATCTTGTAGACCGCCTCCTTGTAGCCGAGCTCCTCGATCTCGACCACTCGATCGAAATGGACGCCGACGTTGTAGCCGGTCTTGAGCTTGATCACGATGTGCAGGTCGTCGAAGGTCCCGCTCCGGGGCAGGATCACGCCCTCGAAGACGCTGCCGGCGTCGTTGATCAACCGCACGTCGCTCCAGACCCGAATGCCCCACTCTCCGAGCTTGCGCCGGGCGCGGCCCCTGTATCCCTTGAGCGGGTCCGGCGGCGGCTCGTGGGTCGTCTGCTCGCTCATCTTCGTTGCTTCCTCGCTGCCGACGCAGCGGCGGCGCCAGGCTCGCGCTCCTCGCCGCGGGTGCCGAGCGACCGCTCGAGGGCCGCCCGGACATCGCGGGCGAGCACGCGCCCCCTGAGGCTGGACATCAGCCGCCCCATGTAGAACCGCAGCCGCGCATCATCGGTCGTCGCATGGTCCGGCTCGAGCTGCTCGAGGGCCTCCGCGAGCTGCGCCCGCCACTCGGGCACCGGGTGGTCGAGCCCGGCGGCGGCGACGATCCGCTCGAGGCCCTCACCAGGGTCTCCGGCGATCGCGCCCACGAGCAGCTCCCACGCGTCCCAGAGGACCGGCCGCTCGTCGAACAAGCGGAAGGCCTCGCACCAGCGCTCGGCGGAGATCCCGTCCACCGCGACGCCGGCCCGACGCAGCCCCTTGATCCGCTCGCCGAAGAAGTAGCAGGCCCGCCGCAGGTCGGCGCCCACTTGCTCGACCACCCGGTCGACCAGCGCCGCGCCATTGCGCCGGATCAGGAAGTGGATCGTCTGCCGGGGGATGCCCTCGGCCCGGTAGCGATCCTCGCGGACCCAGGGAGGCGGCGGCAGCTCGGCCTCGAGCCCCTTGACCCGCTCGCGGGTCATCCGCACCGGCGGGCTGTCGGTGTCCGGGTACATCCGGTCGGGGCCGGGCAGGATCCGCTCGAAGTCGGTGCTGCCGTCGGGGAACGGCTGCCGGGTCTCGTTCGGCACCCCATCGAGGGCGTCGACGTAGCGCAACCGCAGCTCCTCCACCGCGGTCAGCGTGTCGCGCTCGGGGCCCCAGACCACCACCACCGCGTCCTGGTCGCCGCACTCGAGCTGCTTCTTCAGCCGAGCCAGCTCCTGCTGGGCCTCGATGAACTCGGGCCAGCGCTCGCTGTGGATCAGGATCGGCTGCTGGTCGAGCCCGGCGATCACCCGCACCCGCCCGGCGAGCTCGTGAGCGAAGGTCAGCTCTGGCTGGGTCGGCCAGTCAAGCGTGCCGGCAAGCCCGGTCAACCGCGCCGCGCGGACGCAGAACGGGCCAGCGCCGAGCTCGATCCCGGGCCGCCGCCCCGTCTGCTCGACGAACATCGCCCAGCTCTCGCGCCGCAGGAAGAGCTGCTGGGAGGTCTCGAACAGGTCGGTGACGTCGGCGTGCTCGACGCGGATGTCCTCCGGCTTGTTGAACCCCCGGCGGTGGAGCTCGTCGCGCAGCTCGAGCAGGTTGACCTGCCGCACCGCCTCGCCGTGAACCAGCTCTCGGGCCCAGGCCGCCTGGGGCACGCCCTTGATCTCCACCCGCCGGCCGCCCCGAACCGAGACGTTGACGTCCTGGCGGCTGGCGCCCATCCCGACCCGGACGTGGCCGGTGCTGCGGCAGACCCGCCCGACGAGCAGGATCGCCTCGACCACCTCCTCGGGGCTGCGCAGATCGGGACCGGTGACCGTCTCGATCAGCGGCACGCCGAGACGATCGGTGCGCCAGACGATCATGTGACCCTTGTCCGAGACCTCGCGACAGCTGTCCTCCTCGACGCTGACCTGGGTCACCGACAGCTCCCGCCCACGGAAGGGCAACCGGCCGTTGACCCCGACGATCGCGGTGCGCTGGAAGCCGGTCGGAATCGAGCCGTCGAGGTACTGCTTGCGGGCGATATGCACCTCGTCGATGATGTCGCAGCCGAGCATCAAGCACTGCTCGACGGCCACGTCGAGGGCCGCCTGGTTGATCAGAAACGGCGGCGTGTCGTCCATCTCGTAGGTGCAGACGTTCTTCTGGTTGAGCAGGTAGAGGATATTCTTGCGGGTCTTGAACTCCATCAGCGCGGTGCCGTCGTACTCGCCGAGCTCGGAGAGGGTCGGCCGCATGTGCCTCAGCACCGAGCCGTCGTGGTCGGTGGTGTAGACACCCGCCGGACAGCGGCAGAACAGCTTGTGCTTGGTCAGCAGCTGCTGGTGCACCTCGAGCCCGGCGATCAAACCGACCTCGGCATACCAGTCGTTGGCGTGTGACATCGAGAACGTCCCCTGTTGGACCCTGACCGCCGTGGACGGCGGAGAGCGCTTCCCCTCCTAGCACGAAGACCGCGGTTGCGGAATAGTCACCGGGCGTTCGGGGGAGGCGCCGAGACCGGTGGACGCGGCAGGGTCCCGGCACTATCTTGTCTTGGTGCCCTCGCTTGCCCTGCCCTCGGAGCCACGCGCGTCGTTGCTGGTCGAACGCACCGGGCTGTCTGCCGGCCTCGCCCTGGCGGTCCTGGAGGCCTGGATGTTGCGGGGAGCCCACGCGAGCGCCGCGCTCCAGCTGGTCAGCGCGGTGGTGATCCTCTTCTCCACCGGGCTGCTGGCGATCACCCTGAGACTCGGCCTGCTCGTCGGGCGCCTCCCCGGTGAGACGCGCCCCTGGTGGCAGGCGGCGGTGGGCGCCCTGCTCTGCTCGCCGCTGGTGGTGCTGGTCTCGCTGCGACTGTTTGCCGGCACGGGCATGGCAGGCACCTCCCTGGCGAAGACGGGGCCACTGGTCGCGATCCCGGCGCTGACCGCAGCGGTGCTGGTCGGCCTGCGCCTCACCATCTGGGCCGCAGCCCGGGTGCAGCGGCTGCCAGCTTGGCCGCGGAGGCTGCTCGCCTTGCCCGTCCTCGCCCTCTGCGGCCTGCTGATCTGGATCGATCGCGCTATTTATCCCAACCAGTACGCATACTTGCACTGGATGGTGCTCCTGGTTACCGCCCTCGGTCTGATGTCGGTCGGCTGGTTGCTCTGGGTCGGGGGCGCGGCCCGCTGGTGGCACTGGTTCGCGCCGGCGCTGCTGCTCGCCACCCTGCCCGCCTTCCTCACCGCCACGGTGGTCAGCCTCAACAGCGAGCGCCGCAAGCAGGCGCTGCTCGAGCACAGCCACAGCGCCGGGCGCCTGGTCCACTTCTACAGCCGGCTGCTCGACCGCGACGGCGACGGCTACTCGGTGCTCTTCGGCGACAGAGACTGCGACGACAGCGATCCCGCGGTCCACCCGCTGGCGCGCGATGTGCCGCAAAACGGACGCGACGAGGACTGCGATGGCCGCGACGCCCTGGCGCCCCCCCCCGCTGCCCCACCCCGCCCAGGGGGGCGCGAGGCCAGCAGCGGTCCGGTGAGCGCCGAGGTCTTCGGCGAAGCCTATCGGCGTTGGCGCCATCGTCCCGCGGTGGTCGAACGCCTGCAGCGCACCGCCCACTACAACCTGGTGCTGATCGTCGTCGACGCGCTGCGCGGCGCAATGCTCGCCGACACCGCCGAAAACCGGGCCGACTACCCTGCGTTGATGTCCCTGGTCCGCGCCAGCCGGACCTTTCCCCGCGCCTTTTCGCCCGGCGCGGGCACCGACATCGGCATGTCCTCCCTGCTCACCGGCCAGCTGATGCCGCTGGCCCGCCACCCGACGACCCTGCTGCGCTCCTGCGCCGACGCGGGCCTGGCGACCCACGGCGTCTTTCAGCGCGAGGTCGAGCGCTGGCTCAGCCGCCAGCTCCGGATCGATGGGCTCACCAGCCGCGACCTGGTGATCAACGACCCGAAGCGCCAGGACGTCGGGAATCGTGCCACCTCGCGGCAGGTCACCGACCACGGGATCGCCTTCCTGCAGCGGAGCCAGGAGCAGCGTTTCTTGCTCTGGCTGCACTACTTCGATCTGCACGAGCACCACCAGATCGACCCGGCGACCCTCGAGCAGAGCCACCTGTATCGGGGGCCTCGCGGCATGCCCTTCTACCGTCATCTACTGAGCTACACCGATCGCCACATCGCCCGGCTGCTCGCCGCCCTCGACCGGCTCGGCCTCGCCGAGCGGACGATCGTCGTGCTCGCCAGCGACCACGGCGAGGGCTTGGCCGAGACCCCGCGCCTGCCCCAGAACCACGGCGACGTGCTGTTCAACCAGCTGATCCACGTGGCGCTGACGATGCGGATCCCCGGGGTCGCTGGCCGACGGGTCGACACCCCCGTCAGCCTGGTTGACGTGGCACCGACCCTGCGCGACCTGATCGGGCTGCCGGCCACGCCGAG
>JAUVBO010000088.1 GCA_030591195.1 Pseudomonadota bacterium | reverse complement strand
GCCGCTGGAGACCGCGTCGCCCTTGAAGCCGAGCTTGCCGAGCAGGCCGAGCGCCACTCGCTGGTTGACCGGGTTGTCCTCCACCACCAGCGCCCGGCCGCGGAGGCGCTGGGGCGGCCTCGGCGTCGGTCCGGCGTCGAATGCTCGGCCGGCGGCGGGGCCACCGGTGAGTTGCCGCGTCAGCACCCGGAGGACCTGAGCCCGCCGGACCGGTCGGTCCAGGCGGTCGCCAATGCCCCGGCGGCTCAGCTCGGGCGGCTTGGGGCCGAGGCCCGCAGGGCGGAGCAGGATCCACCTGGCGGGGCCCGGCAGCGCCTGGGGCGGGAGCGTGCCGAGCAGATCGAGGTCGATGATCGCCAGCGCCGGCCCCGGAGAGCTCTCCGTCGCGCGCGCCGCCGCGATCGCGTCGTCGGCGCTCTCGAAGCTCTCGATCGTCAGCGGGCTGCCCGCGAGCAGCCGCGTGAGGGCGTCCCTGGTGCCGGCGGCGGCGGTCGCGAGGACGAGCCGCGCCTCGGGCAGGGCGGCGAGTTGCTCGCTCCACGCTGGCGAGGCCTGCGCTGGTGCGGCGGGGGGAATCCGCAGGCTGAACCAGAACCGCGATCCCTCGCCGGGCTCGCTCGTTACCGCCAGCTCCCCGCCCATCAGCGCCACCAGCTGGTGGGCGATCGACAGCCCCAGGCCGGTGCCCCCGTACTTGCGCGTGGTCGACGCCTCGGCCTGGGTGAAGGGCTCGAAGAGCGCCGCCTGCCGGTCCTGTGCAATGCCGATGCCGGTGTCGGCGATCTCGAAGCGGACAGTGTCGTCGCCCGTCGTTCGCAGGTCGAGGGTCACCTCGCCCCCGACGGGCGTGAACTTGATCGCGTTGGCGAGCAGGTTGATCAGCACCTGGCCGATCCGGCCCGGGTCACCTCTGACCACCGGCGGGAGATCCGCTGCCAGCGAGCAGTTGAGCACCAGCCCCTGGTGGTGGGCCTTGAAGGCGATCGCCTCGCAGAGATCCTCGGCCACGGTGGCGAGCTCGAAGGGGACCTGCTCGATCTCGATCTCGCCGGCCTCGATCTTCGAGAAGTCGAGCACGTCGTTGACCAGGCTCAGCAGCTGGTTGGTGCTGCGCCGGACCGTGTCGGCATAGTCGCGCTGCTCCTCGGTCAGCTCGGTGTCGAGCAGCAGGTCGGTCATGCCGATCACCCCGTTCATCGGCGTGCGGATCTCGTGGCTCATGCTGGCCAGGAACCGGCTCTTGGCGACGTTGGCGGCGTCGGCCCGGATGGCGAGCAGGCTGGCCTCCTCGATCGACTGACCCAGCTGGCGATTGGTCTCCTCGGTGGCCTGGTTCGCCCCGCGCAGCTGCCCCTCGGCGCGGCGTCGAGCGGAGATGTCGCGGATCGCGGCCTGGATCACCTGCTGGCCCTCCCACTCGACGCGGTTCAGCACCACATCGGCGGCGAAGGTGCTGCCGTCGGCGCGGCGATGCAGCCAGTCGAGGCGGCTGGTCCGGCCGGCGAGGGTCTCGTCGATCCGGGCGGCGAAGGCGTCGGTTGACAGCTGACCATCGGGCTGTCGCTCGGGGGATAGCTCGGCGGGGTCGGCGCCGAGGAGCGCGGTGGGCGAGTCGTGGCCGAATGCCGCGGCGGCGGCTCGGTTGCACAGCACCGGGCCTCGCTGTGGGTGCAGGAGCATGATCGGGTAGTCGGCGGCCTCGAACAAGGCGTGGAATCGCTGCCGATCGCGCAGCAACGAGACCCGCTGGGCCAGGGCGACCGAGAAGAAGAGCACCATCGAGACCAGCCCGATGTCGACGCCGTGCAGGGCGAGGAACGACACCGGCGCCAGCCTGAAGTCCTTCAAGATCATCACCGAGACGCCGCCGAGAAACAGCGCCCAGCCGACGAGGAAGTAGCGCGCGGGACGGTAGCCACGGCGCAACGCGACCACGCCGGCGGCGACGGCGCTGATGGTGGCGAGCAGGCCGAAGAAGCTGTTGAGGTGCACCGGCAGGCTGTAGCTGAAGAGGGACAGCACCGCGTCGAGCTCCGCGACGACGGCGATCCCCGAGAACAGTCGATCGAAGCGCGGGGCGGCCTGGCGCAGGGAGAGGAAGCTCCGGACGAAGAGGACCCCGAACAACAGTCCGATCGAGGATCCGAGGGGGTTGAGGGTGTTGGCCAGCCACGGGCTCGCAGGGCAGAGGTACTGGTAGACGTGGCCGTTGACCACCGCGCGGAAAACGGCGAGGCCCGCGAGCATCAGCGCGTGGTAGGCGTAGCTGCGGTCGCTGAGCAGCAGGGCCATCAGCAGGTTGTAGAGCACCATCACCAGCATCGCGCCGAAGAAGATCCCGTAGAGCACCTGCAGCGCTTGATCGCTGCTGCGGAACGCGTCGGGTGACCAGAGCGTCAGGGGCAACACCACCGAGCTCTCGGTCTGGACGCGCAGGTAGTAGCTGCGGGTGGCGCCGGGAGGCAGGTCGACCGGGAATACAAACGACCGGTGGTGCACCGGCCGGGAAGCGAACGCGAGACGATCGCCAGTGTGGAGCTCGCGGTAGCCACCGTGTCCGTCTGGAGTGAAGAAGCCGACGTGGTCGAGGGGGGGATAGGCCAGCTCGAGCAGCCAGCGTCGTGGACCCTGTCCGGCGGGCCGACGCAGCTTCAGCTGGAGCCAGATCGCCGCGTCCGTATAGCCACGGCTGACGAGGCGCTGGGTCGTCGGCGCGAAGCGCTGCGCCACCTCCGGCCGCCGGATGTCGCTGATCGTCAGCTCACCTGATGGATCCTCGAGGATCGCGAGATGGGGGCCGACGTCGATCCGGCCGGTCTGCTCCGAGACGGTGAGGGTCCCGGCGACGCCGGCCTGCAGCACGACCGACAGCATGGTGGCGCAAAGAATCATCTGGACCAGCACCGGCCATCATTGGCCGCAGCCGCATCCTATCAGGCGGCGCCAAAGCCTGCTGCGCCAACCGCTCCCTAGCAGGCGACGTCGAGGGTGCTGATCGGAGCGGGTCGCTGGCGCAGGCATCGGCGCGCCACGCCGAAGACCTCGGCGATCGCTGCGGCAGCGTGGCCTCGCGCCCGGCTGCGGACCGAGAGCTGCCGGCCACCCGGCAGGGCGATCACCACCAGCGCGCGGTAGGCCGCCTCGAGTCGTCCGGGATGTTGCCGGGCCCCCCGCGGCCGGTCCCGCTCGACGAGGACCCGGACCACCCGTCCCCGGCGACCCGACAGTGACGCGACCCGATCGCGGATCGCGCGCTCGGTCGCCTCGGTAGGCTGCACCCCACGGAACGTGATGTGCAGCGGGATCTGCAGCGGGACGGGCGTATCGTTGACCTGTTCGTGCTTCATCGTGCGGCTCCTGATGGCGGTCGTGGTTGCCGCGGATCAAAGCAAGGGCCGTTCCACCGGCCGATCGACCAGAATCCTGCGTGAAAACGAACAGCGGCGCAGGTCGCGTCCGCACCCGGGTGCCAGCCTGGCACTCCGACGTGCCTGATTGTCAAAGTCGGGTCAGAAGGCGAGCTGGAGCTGGGAGCGGAAGCGGAGCTGCTTGCGGGAGCGGTCGGTGCGCGTGGTGGCGATCAGCGCGAGGTCGCTCTGCCACTTGAGCGTGCGATCGATCAGGTAGACGTTGAGGCCGACGGTCGCCTCCTGCTCGCGCTCCACTCGACCGGCGTCCCCGTACTGCGCGGCGAGGGCTTGACGCTCGGTGTCGGTGGCCGCGCCGGCGACGATCCCCTCGGCGCGCAGGCCGGCGTCGACGCGCAGCTCGCTGGCGACCTGCACCACCGCGTAGCGGCTGGCGAGCTCGAGCCAGGGGAGCAGCAGGTAGCTGGCCTGGACCAGGCCGCCGACGGCGGCGAGGCGCTGGTCGGCGACGGTCTCGCCGTCGGGCGTGAAGCCGAGGTAGAAGGCGGCGAAGAACGACAGTCCGTGAACCTTGACCAGGACCTCGGGCGCGAGCCGCAGGGCGAGGTCCTGGTAGCGGTCGGGCCGCAGGTCCCAGGCGGCGCTGATCCCGGCGGAGAAGCGGAGGGGACCACGCCGGATGTCGGTGTCAGTCCCGGTGTCGATCCCGCCGTTGTTGTGGGTCAGGTGGACGACGATCTCCGGGTGCAGCTCGGCCTTGGGCACCGGCCGGGTGAGGTCCGAGGCGTTGACCACCGTCTCGCCGTGGAGCCGGGCGAGGCCCACGGCGTGAGCCGCCCGCGCGTTGACGCCGCTGAACAGCCCCAGCTCGTACGCCCAGCGCGGCGGCTTCTCGTAGCCGTTGTGCAGCGCCACGCCGAGCTGGCGTTCGGCGCCGAAGTAGCGGGTGACCAGCGGCCAGTCAGCGAGGCTCAGGTTCTTGAACGAGGCGATGCGGAAGCGCGTGAAGGGGATCTTCCACTGGCCGACCCGTCCCTGCGCCCGTGGGTGGAAGCGGTAGTCGAGGTAGAGATCGAGCAGCTCGAGGCTGTTGGGCGCGGTGCTCAAGTGGAGGTAGTAGGCGAGCTCCCTGGTGAAGAGCGTCCCGCGCAGGGTCGGCCGCACCCGGCGCAGCTCGGCGGTGCCCAGGCCTTGCCAGTCGCCCGACGGTTGCTGGGCGCTGGAATACTGGTAGCGGAGCTGGGCGGTGAGGCCGATCGCCAGGCTCCAGTTGTGGTTGTTGCTGTCGATGACGAGCTTGCCCGGCGGCCGGCCGGCCAGCAGCAGGCCGAAGGGCGGCTCGGGCGGCGAGAGCGCCGCGGCGGACGGCGACCAGGCGGCGAGGACCACCGCCGACACCAGCGCTACCGCCGGCGGTCGCCAGGGAGCAGATCTCGAACGAGCCATGACTGGGGGGGGCCGGTCAGCTCCCTAGCGCCCGGCCCGGGTGGCGGCGGGTGCCGGTTGTGCTTGGTGCGGTTGCGCTTGGTGCGGTTGCGCTTGGTGCGGTTGTGCTTGGTGCGGTTGTGCTTGGTGGCCGCCAGACTGCTGCCGGCTGCGGAAGCTGGCCTCGACCTCGAAGACGAAGTTGTCGATCACCTCCGGGTCGACCGGGTCGCCGTTGACCGGCACGGTCAGCGACGGCAGCCCGTGGTGCTCGGCGATGTGGAACATCTGGGCCTCGGAGATCTTGTTCGGCATGCACTCGAGGGGACCGACGCTGGCCACGCCATCGATCAGCCCCTGGTGCCACTCGTGCAGCGGCCCGCCGACGGTCAGCGCCGCCTCGCCGGTGAGGTCCTCGCGGACGTAGGGGACGGCGGCGGCGAGGGTGTCCTTGACGGTGGTTCGCTCGGGCCAGCCGAGGGGGCCGCCCATCAGCGAGTAGATCCGGGCCTGGATCCGACGCTGGACGAAGCCCGACATCTGCGCGCCGAAGCCGGTGTTGCGCTCCAGCTTGCGGTTGATGTAGTCGGTGTACTCGAGCCACTCGTTGAACGGCGCCATCCGGACGCGGATGCCGCGCTGCTCGAGCCGGTCGGCGACGAAGTCGTTGGCGAAGGGATCGAGGCGAACGTAGATCTCGCCCACCACCAGCACCGTCGGGACGCGCTCGGGGCTCTTGATCGCGGCGAAGTCGGCGGCGGCGCGGCGCAGCAGGTCGGTGACGCCGAACAGCCGGCCGTTGAACAGCTGCATCAGCGCCGCCGGCACCGAGAGGTCGCCCTGGGCGGCGGTCTCGACCAGCTCGCTGAGCTCGGTGAAGTAGCGCTCGTAGAGCGCGTTCGCTGCGCCCGGTCGGGACTCGCCGACCCGGGTGTCGTACAGCGCCTCGAGTAGCACGTCGTAGGCCATGAACCCGGTGAAGACCAGCGCCGAGAAGCCCGCCGGGACTCCGGCGAAGTAGTCGCTGTCCACCGGCGACCAGATGCGGACGCGGTCGCGCCAGCCGAGCCGCTCGAGGGTGATCTTGTGCAGCACGTTGTAGACACCGAAGCGGCAGGGACCGCAGGCGGTGGGCATGAAGAAGGCGAAGCGCTCGTCGTCCCCGGCGCGCTCGAGCCGCTGGAGCAGGCTGCCGAGGGTGATGCACATCGGCACGCACTCCTTGCCGGAGGTGTGCCGTCGGCCGATGCGCACTGCTTCGCGGTCGGGCCGCGGCAGGACCTCGGCCGGGATACCTACCCCGCGCAGTCCGGCGGCGAGGGCCTCGGCCCCGGCGCCCATCCGCGGGATCAGGATCCGCTCGCGGTGGCGCCGGATGTCCGGCAGTGAGGCCTTGTCGAGCTCGATCATCTTCAGCGCGTTGAGCCGCTTGCGCCCCACGCGGGCGTCGTCGGTCCGGGGAGCGGCCCCGTTGCCCTTCCTCGGCTGGCTAGCGAGCGGATCCGAGGCGCCGCTGGCCAGGTCCTCGCGAACGCAGTGGAGGAAGGCCTCGACGCGGGTCTTGGTGCCGGCGTCGCCCGAGTGGCCGTCGGTCTCGATCACCGCGAACGGCTTGCCCTCCATCATGTAGCCGTAGAAGTGCAGGTTGAAGCTGTCTGGTCCACAGGAGTAGTTGCTCGCCCAGAGCGAGTAGACGCCCGGCTCGCGGCGGATCTGGTGCGCCGCCCGCAGGTTGCGCTGGCCATAGCCCCAGTACACGTCCTGAAACACCGGCACGTAGGACTCCACCGGGAAGCAGTCCACCGGCACCGCGATCACCCCCTGCTCGCGCAGGATCGACGGCAGGTTCGAGTTGAGCACCGTGTTGTAGATCGTATAGGGCCGGCCGAGCACCACCACCGGCACGATCTCGCGCTCCTTGCAGAACTCGAGCGCTCGCCGGCCGAGGGCCTGGCAGCGAGCGTCGAAGTGCCCCTGGGTCGCCAGCCCCCGCTGGTAGGCCTCGCTGATCAGCGCCTCGTCGTTGACGCCGAGCTCGGCGGCCATCTTGCGGCACGAGCGGACGAAGCGGTCGTCGCGGAGGTTGTCGGGGCCGAAGTCGATCACCGGCGAGACGATCTTCTTGCGTGAGGCCTCGTCGAGGTCCCAGCGGAGCATGTCGGCGCTGGCCTGGACGATCGGGCAGGTCACCGCGTGGCCCTCGTCGGCGACGAACGGCGTCTGGCGCACCATCGGCAGCAGGATCACGTCCGGGTTCTGCTCGGCCAGCTTGCTGACCAGGCCGTGGTACTGCTGCATCGGCGCGCAGAAGGGGACGTTGGCCTCCTCGATCCCGCGCTTGAGCGCGGCCTGGTCGGCGCCGGTCTCCACCTGCAGGTCGAAGCCGATCTCGTGGACGAAGGTGGCGAAGAAGGGGAAGAGGCTCTTGAGCACGTACTCGTCGGTCATCGCGACGACCCGGTTGCCCCGGCGCTGGCTGGTGCGGCGGATCACCTGCCGCATCAGCTCCTCGCGCTCACGGAACGGGTCGGGGGTCAGGTCGGGCAGCTTGCGCTTGCCCGTGCCGCGATCCCACAGCGAGCAGCCGCCGCCCCAGGTGAAGCGCTGGCGCTCGCCGGCGACCACGGTCGAGATCCGGTCGATCCGGCAGCGGTTGCCGGCCCCGCCGCAGCCCTTGGTCGCCTTGCAGACGAAGACGTCCTTCTTGGCCACCTGGGCCTCGAGGAAGCGCCGCGGGTCGAGGGCGGGGCGTCCGGCCACCGCCTCGATCGCCTTGCGCGTCAGCAGCGCGATGCCGAGGGCGCCGACGGTGCCGGGGTTGGGCGGGATGATCACCTCGCTGCCGGTCTGCCGCACCACCGCCGCGGCGAGGGCGTCAGCGGAGAACGGCATGCCCTGGCAGAAGATCACCTGGCCGACCGAGCGGCTGCCCTTCACCCGGTTGAGGTAGTTCTGGATGATCGAGTCGTAGATGCCGGCGATGATCGAGCGGTTCTCGACGCCCGCCGCCACCGCCCCGTCGATGATCTCGGCCATGAACACCGAGCAGTGCTGGCCGAGGGAGACGCCGCTGTCGGCGGTCAGCGCCTCGGCGCCGAGCTGGATCACGTCGTCGATGCCCTCGAACTTGCGGCCCTGCTCCTCGATGAACGAGCCGGTGCCGGCGCTGCAGGCTTCGTTCATCGCGGCGTCGATCACGCGGCCGGCCGAGAGCCGGATGAACTTGG
>JAUVBO010000268.1 GCA_030591195.1 Pseudomonadota bacterium | reverse complement strand
GGCGATCCGTCGCTGCGACTTCCGCCGCTGGTCAAGGTCGGCCTGCCCTCGAGCGGCAGCTCGCGACCGAGCGGGTCGCTCAACGTCGTCGGTTCGGTCGACGTCGCCGGCGAGGTGACCAAGCCGGTGAGGCAGGCCGAGCTGCTCGAGGCGCTGGGTATGGCCCTCTCGGGGGGCCGGATCGAGCGGCGGACCACGGCCGGTGCCGGCGCGGGCGTCGCCCAGCCGCCGTTCGTCCAGCCTCCGTTCGTCCACCAGGCGGTGGGCCAGGCCCGCGTCTTGCTCGCCGAGGACAACCACGTCAACCAGAAGGTGGCGATGACGATCCTCGAGCGGCTCGGCTACCAGGTCACCGCGGTGGACAACGGCGTCCAGGCCCTCGCCGCGCTCGCCCACGACGACCACGACGTGGTGCTGATGGACGTGCAGATGCCGGAGATGGATGGCCTCGAAGCGACGCGGCGGATCCGCGCCAGTGAGGCCGGCGTGCGCGATCCCGGCGTGCCGATCATCGCCCTCACCGCCCACATCACGGCGGATGACCGGCGGCGTTGCGAGGAGGTCGGCATGGACGACTTCGTCTCCAAGCCGGTTCATCCGGAGCGGCTCCACCTGGCCATCGAGCAGCAGCGGCGCGGCTTGGGGCGCTCGGCCCGGCAGGAGGTACAGCCAACGCCCGACACCGGAGGGCCTGCGCTCGACCGCGAGGAGCTGCTCGCCCGCTTCGAGGGTGACGAGCAGCTCTGCGACGACCTGGTGCGGCTGTTCCTCAAGGACGCCCCCTCGCTGTTGCGGGCGCTGCGCGAGGCGGTAGAGCAGCGGGACCTCGAGCGCGTGGGGCGAGAGGCGCACTCGCTCAAGGGCGCGGCGGCCTACGTCTCGGCCAGGGCGGTGAGGTCCTGCGCGGCCGAGATCGAGCGCGCGATCAAGCTGGGCGAGATCGAGCAGGCCGCGGTGCTGTTGGTGCAGCTCGAGCAGCAGGTCGAACGTCTCCGGGAAGCGGCGCCGGAGTAGCCACCGGTCAAGCGGTCGTCGAGGCGCGGGGATCGCTCGGGCTTCACCGCCCCCGCGGTGGTCCCTCGGAGAGGAAGTAGTGGTACGAGCGCGAACGGCCCGAGAGCTTGCGTCGCGACAGGCGGTTGTCGAGCAGGCCGATAACCTCGGTGCGGAAGCCCGGGGCGACGTTGATCACGAAGGTCGAAACCGCGAGGAACGCGGTGTAGAGGCCGAGGCCTGCGCCGCCGCGCTTGCTGTCGATCTGGTCACTCTTGCGGGAGAAGCACTTGACCAGGTACCGGTAGGCGTGGTCCCGCTCGAGGCCGCCGAACGGGTCGGTGACCGAGATGCCGACCTGGCGGCTGTCGGCGCCATAGCGGAGGACCGGACACTCGTGAGGCAGGAGCTGGATCGACTTGCGCCGGGAGAGCGAGGCGTACTTGTGGTGGCCAGTCTCGTCCACTGGCGCGTCCCAGATCGCGTTCATCAGCAGCTCGTCGGCCATCGTCTCGAGGTTCTGACCCATCGAGCGACGGAGCCCCGCCTTGGGCGTGAACTGCTGGATCTGATCGAGGATCTCGAAGCGCTGGTCCGAGTTGGTGACCAGGACTTCGTGAATCTTGGTGCCCCAGGCGAGGTACTTCTCGATGCCGAAGATGTCCTCGCTCAGCAGCTTGACCGCCGTGGCGGAGAGCTCGCCGAGGAACAGCGGGTCCTCGTCGTCCTCGTCGAGGCCGGCGCGGCTGAGGATCAGCACGTTCTGCAGCGCCAGATCGAGCATCTTCGACCCGACGTTCTCGAACAGCAGCTCGTCGGTGAGCAGCACGGTCTTCACGTCGGGGCGGGCTTCGTGGGCCTGGCCGATCAGCTCCGCGTTGTCCCAGCTGACGTAGAGGAGGTCGACGAAGCGATCCTTGACGACCTCGAGCCCCTCCGCGGCCGAGGCGACCCCTTCGATGTTCGCGCCGCTGTCGCCGAACGCCCGCACCACCAGCTTGCGGAGCTTCTCGTCGCTGGTGGCGACCAGGATCGAGCGGCCCTCGAGGGCCCGGTCGATCCGCTCCCAATGGTCGAAGGAGCGGAAGATGTGCTGAATCTTGAGCGCGGTATGGTGCAGGTTGTTGTGGATGTTCTTCAGCGAGCCAGGGAGGTCCTCTACCTTTTCCATCTCCGTGACGTGCCGCAGGATCTCGGCGATGAAGCCGCGCTCGGCATCGCCTAGCCGGTTGAGCACGCCCTTCTTGAACGCTTCGAGCCGGTTGAGCTCGGAGTTGCGCACCAACAGCTCGATGCTCTGGTCCTCGAGCTTGGTGTCGGCGTCGGAGATGGTGTGCCGGTGCTCCTCCGTGGCCTGGAAGGCCGCGGAGGCCTGGGCCTCCCAGGCGGCGATCTTGGCCTCGACCAGCGCGGCCTGAGCGTCGAGTGGCCAGTCCGGGCCGATCAGCGTCCAGGAGTTGCCGCGTGGCAGCTCGGAGACCCTGTCGCAGTTTGGCTCGGCGATGACCAGGATCGGGCTCGGGCGCTCGGCCAGCAGGTCGCCGAGCTCCGGGGTCTCCCCCCGGAGATCCAGCAAGATCGGGCTGTCCCCCTCCGGTAACGGCTCCTGCGGATTCCACCGCACCAGTTCGTGCTGACTGCCAAGACGTTGGAGCAGGGACTCGACGTCGGGCGCCATTTCTTGCGGGACGATCAAGATCATTACGATCCCCGTTTAATCCATTAATGGCCGCAGTTCATCCTAATCGTACTACAGGAGACCGCTTTGGGACAAAGTCCGGTGATTTTTCGCTGCAAAATGCTCGTCTCGCGCCGCAGTTTCCGAGCCCGTGACCAGATGTTTACACTGTGAATCGATGGCCACGTCTCCCGTTCCGCGAACGAAACCTGTCTTGCCGATCTCGATCGCCACCTGACAGCAAAGATCCTGCCAAGAATAAATAGCCCTTTGTTGCGCCTGATTACGTTGTCACGGGCAGAAACTGTACGGCAGCGCTGGCTGCACCTACGCGCAGATGACGGGGTGGGTTTCGGTTCCGGCGCTCATAAGGAGCACTGTTTTTGTGGAGGTTTTCGAGCTGCCTACTCTGGCACGACCGATGCTACGTCTCCCTTGCGAAATGGGACGCAACGAGCCGACGCGGCCATAACCAGGAGGGTTCCCATGACGCATTTGACGAGAAATATTAGCCTTTTTGTTGCTCTTTGCGCCAGCCTGCTCCTCGCGTCTGGCTGCATTGTTACCGTGGACGACGAGCTGCTAGAAGGCGGCGTGCAGGTCCAAGTCGAAGGGTCAGCCCTGGCCAGCATCGAGGTCAACTGGACCATCGATCACTCCGAGGCATCGTCCTTGTGCGCGGTGTATGGCATCGAGCGCTGGACGGTCACGCTCTACGGGCCGGAGACCCGCGAGACCGTGGTCGACTGCCGTGCCCATTACTGGTCGACCGAGAGCGACCTGCTCTACCTGCCCCGGGGCGACTACCGGGTCACCGTCACCGCGCTCGACGACTACGACATGATCGTCGGCTCGGTCTCCTCCTCCCTGGTCCTGCACGGCACCGGGGTCCAGCGGCTCGACATCGACTTCGACGGCGCGAGCTTCTAGTCGGTCCCCCGTCGCTCGCTGTCGCTCCTCGACCGGCGTCTCGGTGCCGTCCTCGTGCCCTTGGGCAGCAGCACTCGCGCAAACCGGATCTGCTATGCTCCCCCGTCATGTGCAAGGTGAACCGGGGACGACGTTTGACCCTCCTCTGGCTCCCGCTGATGGCGGTTGGGGTGGGTTGCGGCAACAGCGGCTTTGGCGGGGACGGGGGCGCAGACGGCGCCCCACCAAGCAGCGATGGCGCGCCCCCGCCGATCGCCGATCGCGGCACGTCCCCGCCGCGCACTGACGGTGCGCTCAAGCCGCTGGCGCCGAGCTGCGGCGCGGCGGCCGGTGGTGGCGCAGGACCGGTGGCTGCGCCGAAGCTGGCCCACGAGCTGAAAGACGCCTGGCATGAGGGCTGGCTCGGATCGGTGGCGGTGGTCGACCTCGACGGCAGCGGCCGGCGGGAGCTGGTGGCCGTGCGCGACAACCGGCTGGTGGTCTGGAAGGCCGACGGCTCGGTGGCCTGGCGCGCGGACCTGAAGAGCGGGCGGATCTGGGCCTCGCCGGTGGTGGCCGATCTGGTCGCTGGTGGTGGGCTCGAGGTGGCCGTGGCCTCACGAAAGCAGGTCCACGCGTTCGACGCCGCTGGCGCGCCGCTCGCCGGCTTTCCGGTGGCTTTTCGTGACGAGCTGCGCGCCATCGCCGCTGGCGACATCGATGGTGACGGCGCGCTCGAGATCGTCGTCGTGACGACCGACGTGCTGAGCAAGGATGGCCAGCAGGACCTGATCATGGCCTACGAGGCCGACGGCAGCCCGGTCAGCGGCTTTCCGCCGAACACCAGCGGCACCTCGGGCTGCGACGACGACTGCTACGTCACCGGCGGCTACGACCAGTGCGTGGCGCTCGGCGACGTGGACGGTGATGGCAAGCTCGACATCTTCGCCGCCCAGGACAACGCCTACCTCAGCCTCCACGCTGGCGACGGGCGCGCATTCGACGCCAGTCCGATGTTCGAGGGCGCCAAGAAATGGCCCGGCGTTCGGTTTCTGCACGACTACGACCTCGCCAAGCAGGGCTGGGCGGACAACGAGGCCCAGGCGAATCAGGCTCACTTCACCAACTCGGCCCCAGCCATCGCCGACATCGACGGCGACGGCACGATGGAGCTGGTGATCCTCGGGTCGGTGCAGAATGCCTCCCAGAGCGACCGCAAGCGCGGGGTGGCCCTGTGGCTGCTGCACCACGACGCCAGCCGGGCGGCGGGCTGGGAGGCTCCCTACCAGGTCGAGGAGTACCTCGCCGGGCTCTGGGACTTCGAGGGGACCAACGTCGTCGGGGCGACCAACCAGGTCTCGGTCGCCGACATCGACCCCGACGCCGCCGGGCTGGAGATGGTCTTCGCCGGCTTCGACGGGCAGCTCCACTGCGTCAGCGCCGGGCGCGAGTCCCTGTGGAGCTATCGCTACACCTCCAACGCCAAGGTGCTGACCGCCGGCGTGGCGTTGGCCGATCTCAACGGCGACGGCGCGCCCGAGGTGGTCTTCGCCAGCTACTCGCCGGACAACAACAACAGCCACCTCTTCGTCCTCGACGCGGCGGGCCAGCAACTGCACAAGCTCGCCCTGCCTGGTCGGGGTGCGATGGCCGTGCCGACGGTGGCTGACCTCGATGGCGACGGCGTCCTGGAGATCTGGCTCAGCCTCAAGGATGGTGACGAGGGCCAGGCGCTGGTCCACGGCTACGCCGTCGCCGGCTCCTCGGACAACTGCCTGCTCTGGCCCACCGGCCGCGGCAACCTGCTCCGCAACGGCTACCTCCCCAAGTAGCCCCCCCTGCCTTGTCGGCCGTCCCAGCTCCGCCGTCCGCCCCCCGCGTCCCAGAAAACCTACGATCGAGCACAGGCGGCCGCTACCGCGCCGAAAGAAGCGCCGTGCTCCGCGCAGGGTTCATGCTCGGCTTGCT
>JAUVBO010000325.1 GCA_030591195.1 Pseudomonadota bacterium | reverse complement strand
GTTCGGCCTCTGCGCGACGGTATGCGTGGCGCTCAGCCCGGAGTTCCGAGATGTTCGGCCTCTGCGCGACGGTTAGCGTAGCGCTCAGAAATGTTCGGTCTCTGCGCCACGGCTGGCGCGGCGCTCCAACGGTTTGGCGGCGGTTCCAACTCGTCAGAACCAAGTTGCCGGGGTACTAGGGGGTGTCCTCTTCAAAATGACTGAGGCGCCGTCCAGTAGCGCAGCCACCCCTGATGGCGCGGCGTGAGGAGGCAGCAGCTCGCCGCAGGCGAGGTGTCGACGACGGCCGCAGCGCAGCACGGTGCCGCCAGGCACTCCGCCGCCGGGCTGTGGCCCGCCGGCGAGAGCAAGCGGCGCGTCCTCAGGGCGTGGCGGAGCGTACAGGCGCCGATCATAACTTTCAGGATGAAGGACTAGCGACGGCGCCTGAAGGCCGCGGTGCGCAGTGAGCTGGCGAGCACGGTCAGCGAGCTGGCCGGCATCAACAGCGCCGCCACCAGCGGGTTGATCAGCCCGGCCCCGGCCAGCGAGGCACCGACCAGATTGTAGGCCAGTGAAAATACGAAGTTGCGCTTGATGGTCCGCAGGGTGATGCGCGCCCCGTCGAGCAGGTCGACCAGTGGTGCGAGGCCGGGCCGGCCGATGGCCACGTCGGCCACCGCCAGGCTGGCCTCGGCGCCGCCGTGGACTGCGACGCCGGCGGTGGCCGCGGCCAGCGCCGCGGCGTCGTTGACCCCGTCACCCACCATCACCACCGGCCCCTCGGCCGCCGCGCGCTGGACCCGGGCCAGCTTCTGCTCGGGCGACGCGCCACCGGTCAGCTGCGCGGGCTCGAGCCCGAGCTCCCGCCCCACCGCCGCCACCACGTCCGGATCGTCGCCCGAGAGCACCTCGATCCGCCAGCCCGCGCGCTCCAGCCTGCGCAGCGTCGGCTTGGCGTCGCTGCGCAGGCGGTCGCCAAAGGCGACGGCGGCGACCACCTCGCCCTGACGTGCGACGAGCACCGGCGTCAACATCTGCCGGGTCCAGACCGCGAGCTGACCGGCAACCCAGTCCGCAGGCGAGGCACCGCTTCGCTGGGCGACGAAGGTCGGAGAGCCGACGACCAGCTCCACGCCCGCCACCGTGCCGACGATACCGCCACCCAGGGTCTCCACCGCGTCGGTCACCGCCGGCGGCTCGTTGCCCTCGCTGGCCAGGGCTTCGCAGGCCGCCCGGGCCACGGGGTGGGCGCTGCCGGCCTCGAGGGCGGCGACCAGCGGCCGGAGCGCCTCGTCGCCGCGCCACTCGACGAGGCTCAGGCGGCCCTCGGTCAGGGTCCCGGTCTTGTCGAGGATCATCCGTCCCGGGCGGGCGAGGCGCTCGAGGGCGTCGCCGCCCTGGATCAGTATTCTTTGGCGGGCGGCGTTGCCGATGGCGACGCTGACCGCCAGCGGGGTGGCCAGGCCGAGGGCACAGGGGCAGGTGACGATCAGCAGCGCGATGGCGTGGTCGACCGCTGCGCTCGGGTCCCGCAGCAGCCAGACCACCGCGGTCAGCGCTGCCAGCGAGAGCGTCGCCGCGACGAAGCGACCGGCGATCTGCTCGGCGAGCAGGACGATCGGCGCGCGTCGCTGGGCATGCTCCTCGATGCGGCGCATCAGCTGGCCGAGGCGGGTCTGTTCGCCCACCGCCGTGGCCTCGATCCGGAGCCGCCCGCTGACGTTGACCGTGCCAGCCCGGACCGAGTCGCCGACGCCGACGGCCAGCGGTCGCGACTCGCCCGAGAGCAGCGAGGCGTCCACCGCCGAGCGTCCCTCGAGCACCACGCCATCGACGGGGATCGACTCGCCGGTGCGAACCTCGATCATCGTGCCTCGCGTCAGCGCCTCCGCTGGCACCTCGTGCAGCCGCTCGTCCCGCGATCCCGGCGCCCTGACGACCACTCTCGCTGCCGTGGGCGTCAGCGAGAAGAGCAGCTCGGTGGCGTCCGACGCGCGGCGCTGCTGGCGGCGCTGGAGCCAGCGGCCGACCAGCAGCAGGAAGATCAGCGTGGTCACCGAGTCGAAGTAGATCTCCCCGGCGCCACGCACGGTATTGACCCCACCCCAGGCGTAGCCGGCGAGGATGCCGATCGAGATCGGCAGGTCGATGTGCAGCGAGCCCGCTCGCAGGCCGCCGATGGCGCCGCGGAAGAAGAGGCTGCCCGAGTAGAGCACCGCGGGGGTGGCGAGCAGCAGCGAGGCCCACCGGAACAGCTGCTCGTAGCGGGCCTGGATGCCGGAGAACATCCCGGCGTAGAGCGCGAAGGCGATCAGCATCACGTTGGCCGCGGCCGCGCCGGCGACGGCGATGCGAATCAGCAACCGCCGGTCCTCGGCCCGTGCCACGCGCCGCCGGTCGAGGCCGCGAAACGGGTGGCTCGGGTAACCGTAGCTGTCGAGGCTGCGGGCCAGCCGCGAGAGCGCCACCTGCTCCGGGTCCCAGGTCAGCGTCGCCCGCCCCTGGCCGAGGTCGAGTCGGGTCTCGACCACGCCCTCGACCAGCCGCGGCAATCGCTCGACGAGCCAGACGCAAGCGGTGCAGTGCACGCCCTCGAGGTAGAGCTCGGTGCGCCGCAAGCCGTCCAGTAGCCGCTGGCAGTGCCGCTCACTGAAGGTCGGGTCGTCGAGCGCGGCGTAGCTGAGCGGCGTGGTGCGGGCCGGCTGGCGCTGCTCCGCCGCGGCGAGCCGGTAGAAGCCCTCGAGCCCCTCCTGATGCAGCACCCGGTAGACCGCGCGGCAGCCGCCGCAGCAGAACTGCAGCTCGGCGCCGTCGTCGATCAGGCCCGGCGGCACCGCCAGCCCACAGTGGGCGCAGGCGGTGTCACCGCCGTGGCTGTCGCGGCTGTCGCTTCGTGCCATCGCAGCAGGGCTTGCGCTTGGTCGACCCGAGCCCGCGGACGCGCTCGGTCGCCGACCGGATCGATCCGGGCGCCGGGGCAAGGGTTGGCGCGACCGAGACCCGGCTGGCCAGCGAGACGACGCCGATCGCGACCAGCGCCAGGGCGGTCAGGGCGGGCAAGGTCCGGCCGAGCTTGCGCGCCAGGGTCTGCACACCGAGGCCGAGGCCGATCAGCACCGGCACCGTGCCGAGCCAGAAAGTGGCCATCAGCGCCGCGCCGTAGAGGGCGCTGCCAGTACCCGCGGCGCTGATCACGAACGCGTAGAGCCAGCCGCAGGGCAGCAGCACGGTGAGGGCGCCGAGGGCGGCGGCGCGCAGCACCGGAGGCTTGGCGGCGAGGGCGGCCACCGAGCGGTCGAGGGCTCGGGTGAGCGGTCCGGGCAGGCGTCCGAGGCGGGGTAGCTTGGCCGATGGCGCCAGCAGCGGCAGCAGCATCGCCAGGCCCCAGAGCACCATCACCCCGCCAGCCAGCCAGCCGGCCACCCGCTGCAGGTGCGCCGCTGACGCGCCGGCGAGGTCGAGCCCGGCGCCGAGGGCGCCGGCCACCGCGCCCATCGTCGCGTAGACCAGCAGCCGGCTGAGGTTGTAGGCCAGGTGCGCCAGCGCGCGGCCACGCGAGGCGTCGTCCGCAGAGGGGCTGCCGGCGTAGAAGGCGACGAACCCGCCGCACATCCCGGCGCAGTGGAGGCTGCCGAGCAGGCTGGCGACGATCACGGTGAGCAGCAGGGTCGTCACTATCGGTCTCCCGGCTTGGCAGTGACGATCTCACGATCGAGCGTGGTGGTGAAGCGATCGTTGCCCCGGGTGACCTCGAAGGAGAGCTTCCACCGCCCCGGGCGTGGGCGGAGCAGCACCGTGTGGTGGTGGCCAGCGCCGCCAGCAGCCGTCAGCGTCCTCACCAACCGGTGGCCGGCGCGAGCCTCGTGAAAGGCGGTCATCCGCACCATCGCACCGTGGACCGCCTCGCCGAGCCGGTCGACCAGCCCCAGCTGCACCCGCACTCCGCCGCCGGCCAGGGCCAGGAGCTCCAGCTGAACCCGCCAGCCGAGCTGCTGGCTTCGGCGGCGCTGGGCGACGGTCTCGTCCCAGGCGAGGGCCCGCTGGTAGTAGTCCTGCTCGACGTGGTGCGATGGGTCGCCGCGGGCGCTGAGCACCAGCACTGCGCCGGCGGAGAGGTTGAGGAGCAACAATCCGACGATGATCAGCGACCACCGACGCCTGGCACGGCGCTCCGCCGGCGGCTCGTCCCGGCGACTGCCCGGGCCTTCCCGCTCGCTCTGCCTCGTCGTCGCCACCGCGCTCATCCCGGCCCGAGCAGCCGGTGCTCGACGGTCTTGTCGAACCCCGCGCCGTCGCTGATCCGCAGCCGGATCGGTCGCCGGCCCTGCTTGAAGCTGTCGCGAGGGACGATCACGAACAGCACCGCGGTCTCGGCTTCACCGTCGGCCACCGGCAGCGGGTTGAGCGGCGCTACCACCCGGGCGTCGGGGGCGTCGAGGACCTCGATCTTGTAGCGCCGGTCACCGCCGCTGCGGTTGATCACCTTGACCCGCAGTGGGTTGGAGATCTCGCCGCTGTCGAGCACCGAGTACGGGGTCGCCGACCGCCGGAGCAAGGTCACCTCGGCGCTCCCCTTGTGGCTGGCGGCGAAGCCGAGCATCCCGACGACCACGGCGAGGATCAGCGGGTAGATGATCACCCGCGGGCGCAACAAGCGCCTCGGCTCGCCCGAGAGCTCGGCCTGGGACGAGTAGCGGATCAGGCCGCGCGGGCGGCCGAGACGATCCATGATCGCGTCGCAGGCGTCGATGCACTGGGCGCAGCCGATGCACTCGAGCTGCAGCCCCTGACGGATGTCGATCCCGGCGGGGCAGGCGCGGTTGCAGGCGCGGCAGTCGACGCAGTCGCCGAGGTCACGGCTCGTGCCGTCGCTCCCCACGCGCTTGGTCTTGGCCCCCCTCTGCGCCTTTCCCCGGGGCTCGCCGCGGCGATGATCGTAGCCGACGATCATCGAGTGCTGGTCGAGCAGCACCGCCTGGAGCCTGCCGTAGGGGCAGGCGACGATGCAGCACTGCTCGCGGAACCAGGCGAAGTCGGCAAAGACCATCGCCGTGACCACCAGCACCGAGACGAAGGCCGCGGGGTGTGCCGCCGGCGAGCCACGCAGCCAGCCCGCGAGGTTCCTCGCGCCGACGAAGTAGGCGAGGAAGGTGTGGGCGAGCAGCGCCGCCAGCAGCAGGAAGACGCCGAGCTTGACCGCCCGGCGCAGGGCGTTGTGCTGGGTGGAGCGCTTGCGCT
>JAUVBO010000374.1 GCA_030591195.1 Pseudomonadota bacterium | reverse complement strand
TGACGACCGAGGGGTTGTAGTAGGCGGTGGTGGCGAAGCGCGACCGCGAGCGGATTCGCGCTGGCGCGCCGCTGGCCTCGCCGCCGGCGCGGTTGTCCTTCTTGTCGGCGGCTCCCAGCACCTCTCGCGCGGGCTGGCCCACGGGCCTCCGACGCGCGCGAGACTTGCGCTTCATCGACACCAGCCCAGCGCCGCGGCCGTAGCCCGAGCCCGTGCCGCCTCCGCCACGGCCGCGGCCAGCCAGGGCGAGGCCACCGAGCGCGGCGCCCGCCTTGTCGCGGGAGCGTTCGTTTGCCTGCTCCCGGTCGCCGTTCTTCGGCTTGTATCGGCGCTCCCTGGGTCGGCGCCGCTCCTGCTTGAGCTTCTTTTCCGGCTTGCCGAGCAGGGCGTTGCGCAGGTCGGCCAGCGGGGCGCCCGGGGCTCGCGAGGCGAAGAAGAATGCCAGCGGGTCGGGTGTCTGGTAGCCGAGCAGCGACAGCACGCCCTCGTCGACCAGCATCACCGCCAGCTCGGCCCGCACGGGCTTGCCGGCCGCGTCGGTGGCGGCGAGCCTGATCGCGAGCTTGTCCGACGGGCCCACCGCCTCGCGGGCTGGCTCGACCGCGACCTTGATCCGCTTGCGCTCGGTCGAGACCGACAGCTTGATCGTGCCGTGGGCGAAGGTCGGCCGGCCGAGATCCTTGAGCTTCGCCTGGCCCAGCTTCGGGTCCTTGAGGCGGCCCCGGGAGAGGCCGACGCCGACGTGCACCTCGGGCAGGTGGTGGGCCGCGATCGGGATCTCGATCACCTGGGCGTTGCCTGTCATTCGCAGCACCGTGGCCTGCTCGATGCCGCCGCGCTGGATCGTCAGCATCCCGATCGCCTGTCGCAGGGGCGACTTGACCAGCACCCGGGCCACGTCGCCTGGCCGGTAGCTCTGCTTGTCCGGCACCAGCTCGATCCGTGACTGGTTCTTCAGGTTCCACGGCACGTAGCCGGGCCCGAAGGCATAGACCCGGATCGCCGTGCGAGTGGTACGGCCCTGGTCGTCCTTGGTCGCCACGCGCAGGGTGTAGCTGCCCGGCTTGGGCAGCGTGACCTCGCAGGAGGCCACGTCGGCGGCGCTCTGCAGCGAGCAGCTGCCCAGCTTGCGGTCCTTGCTCTGGTACTGGTAGGTCCAGCGGCCGTCCTCGAAGACCGTGCGGACCTTGGTCTCGACCTTGAGCGCCTCGACGGCCAGTGACCGGCCGCTGATCCGCTTGCCCGCGAGGTCGACCAGCACCCCCTCGACCTTGACCGCCTCGCCCGCCTTGACCACGGTCTTGCTCGCGCGCAGGCCGACGTAGACCGCGGCTGGGTGAACGGTGACGGTCTGCCTGCCGGCGACGGCCTGGCGGTTCTGGTCGAAGACCTGGGACTCGAGGGTGAAGGCCAGCGCGCCGACGCGCTTGGACTCGGCGTCGCGCGTCAGCTTGACCCGCTTGACCGCCAGCCGCCCGCGCTCGTCGAGCCGCCCCTCGTCGTCGGCGACGGTCTCGCCCGCCACGCCGCTCTGCTGGACGTGGCCGTAGCCGGCACGCCGGCCGAGCCGGTGACGCCGGGTGTGACGGCGGTAGCGCCAGCCGAAGCGATGGGGCACCGGCTCGCCGAAGGAGAAGCCCGGCTGGTTGGGCGGTGAAAAGCGCGTCTCCTTGCGCGACAGCGTCCACTTGCAGCGAGCGCCAGACATCGGTGCGCCGAAGAGGTAGTCCGCACCGACCTCGGCCCGCAGCCGGTCGCCGACGAAGTACGGCTGGCCCTTGACCTCGACCTTGACCTTGAACTCGGGGGCCCGGTACTCCTGCACCTGAAACGAGCCGTGGCTCCAGCCGACGTAGGGACCGCCGGTGGGCTGGACCCGCACGGCGTAGGCGCCGAGGGCGGCCCCCTCGGGGATCTTGACCTCGATCGCGAAGGCGCCCGACGGGCTGAGCTTGGCCTTGCCGTCCTTGAGCTTGTGCCCCCGCGGCCCCTTGATCTCGAAGCGCACCGGCGCCTCGGCCGTCGCCGCCGGCAGCGGCTCGACGCCGCCCGTCGGCCGGTGGTCGACCACCCGCAGCACTCCCTTGAGGTGCACCGTCTCCTTGGGACGGTAGGGAGAACGGTCGGAGAACAGGTGCATCTTGAGCGTCTTGGGTTGCGGGATCCGGTAGCTGCTGTAGCTGCCGAGGTAGCCGCCGTCGTCGCCGCTCTGATCGAGGATCAACAGCGCCCGATCGCTGCGGTGGCTGGCCCAGAGCACGAACGGTGCGCGGCGGTGGGGCGTCAGCGCCCGGCGACCCGGGGCGCGCACCAGGCCGTCGGCGTCGGTCCGGCCGCGCCAGATCACGTCTCCCTTGCGGTCGCGCAGGGCCACCTTCGCCGCGGCGATCGGCTTGCCGCTCTGCAGGTTGGTGACCATCGCGACGATCTGGTCGTTGCCGTAGCGGGCCATGATGCCGATGTCGGTCACCTGCACCACCAGCCCGCGGAACGGGTTGGCCCAGCGACTGCCACGCTTGAGGTCATCGCTGCGCAGCTCGATGTAGACCGCTCCGGTGCCCCGCGGCCCGAGGGCCTCGTCGGTGTTGATCGCGATCGTCGTCTTGCCGTTGCGGCCGACGCCGGTGCGCAGCGTGCGGCGGATCTTCAGCCCCTTGATCCCCTTGAGCGGGTCGCGGCGACCGTTGTCGTCGTAGGAGTAGCGCGCCTTGCGGATCACGTCGAAGATCTGCTCGGGGGCGACCTTGACCATCCGCAGCCGGCTGCGCCGCACGCCGACCACCTCGAGCGGCACCTGGCGCTTGCCGCTGCGTTCGAGGGCGGCGAGACCGCGCACGGGGAACTTGAGCTGGGGCTGCAGGTCGCCGGTCTTGAGCGTCACCGTCTTGGGCTGGGCGAGTCGCTGGTCGTGGATGTCCACCGGGCCCGGGTTGTTGCCGACGGTCAGCGTGTAGCGGGTCTGGGGCGCGAAGGCGCCGCGGAAGTAGACATAGCGGCCGCTGACCCGCACCTCGAGCGCGCCCTTGACCGCCGGGTCGAGGCGGACGGAGCGCGACAGGTCACCGGTGACCAGCGGGTTGTTGAAGCGCGCGTAGAACCCGGCCGATGGCCGGCAGCCGCGGCGTTGGGCGCAGCGGATCCAGTCCACCCGCAGCGGCGCGTAGGTGTTGAAGTAGTGGTTCAAGGTCCGGGTGGTCCGCTTGGGGCCCTCGCCGCGCAGGCCGGCAGCGATCTTGACCCGGTACTGGGTGGCGGTGGCCAGTGGCTTGCGGGGCTGGAGCACCACGGTGCGGTCGGGCTCCCAGGTCGCGACCTGGCGGCCGATGTCGCGCAGCTTCTCCCAGCGGGCGCGGGGCACCAACTCGAGGTCCTTGCCGCGCAGCTGGTTGATCGAGATCAGCCCGAGCAACCGCTCGGTGTCGACGGGCTGGTTGAACTGGATCGCGATCGCCGTGTCGGGGCGCGCCTGGGCGCCGTAGCGAGATGGCAAGGCGCGCATCACCTTGACCCGGGGCGTCGAGAACGAAAAGCGCACGGTGCGCTCGAGCCGACCCTCGATCGCCGAGCGGGTGCCGGCAGGGATGGTCACGGTGTAGTCGGTGGCGTAGGGCATCCGGCCGCCGCCCTTGCCGGGCGTACCCGGCTCGAAGGCCACGGTCTGGGTGCCGAGCCAGCGAAAGCGACCGGGAGGCTTGGGCGTGATCTCCACCGGCGCCGCGAGCTGCTTGAGCGCCGCGAGGCTGGCCACCGGCACCATCGGCTGGCTGAAGGTCACGGTCACCGCGCCGACGTTCTTCACTCCGGCCTTCGGCGCGAAGCGGGTGACCTTCAGCGGCCCCTGGGCCCGAGCCTTGTGCCGCGCGGTCGCGGCCGCGGCGATCTTCCGCTGCTCGCCCGTGGGGAAGGCGAGCTTGTCCTTGCGCGTGGTGTCGGGCGGCGGCTTGGGACCACGACGGAAGGTGAACCCCTGTGCCTCGTCGGCGCCGAGGGGGTCGAGCCCGGCAAACGGATCGACCGCGAGTGGCGGCAGCGCGCGGGGCTTTTTCTTGTTCCACGATCCGCAGCTGAGGGCGAAGACGGTCAGACCGATGCCGAAGCCGAGCGTGGTGGTCGCAGTCAGCACAAGCGCGCGCCTCGAGGGCAGCCGTCTCATGGGCGGATCTCCTATCTCGTAGTCTTGTGCGCGAGGGAGCGCGCGATGGTCGACCCGATCCTACGCACGTTGAGCGGAAATGGTCTGATGTTTTAGGGGATTCATCAACCGCGGTCGCGAGTCTGCGGTAGCCGGACGAGGCGGGGGAAGGGTGGCCGTCAGCCCATGGCCCAGGCGACGACCGTCTTGAGCACCAGCACCAAGGACACCACCAGCCAGACGAAGATCATCGGATGTCGCTTTGCGTAGGTCATGGCTGCGGCCCCCCTTCGGTCGATGAGGACGTGATCCGGCTTACACTGTGGCAGCACTCGCCGGACGTTGGATGTCGCTCACGGGTGGCGCGCAGCATTGCAACGCCAGTGCCATCGTTTGGTCACCAGCACTTGCGCGTGGTTTGACCGTGGACGGCGGTGCGCAGCAGGCCCAGCGAGCGCACCTGGGTGATCTTGATCTTAGTTATTGTCAATAGTTGCTAGCTTCCCTTCGCCTTGCCCTGCCAACAACTGGCCGCGCAAACGGCAAGCCTACGGGCCGGCCACGGCGTCTGGGACCGAGCAGCAGCTTCCGTCCGCTCCCGGATCGGCGAGGCAATAATCGTGGCGGACCTTTCTTTTATTGTGGAGGCAACCGCGCTCGCCGCCCCTTGGCCGGGAACCGATGACCGACCGGTGGCAGCGACCGCGAGCCGGGCTTGAATCATTGGACATCGGCGGATGCCCTGCGCTGGTGTCGTTCTTGCTTTGGCGCGGCGGTCG
>JAUVBO010000725.1 GCA_030591195.1 Pseudomonadota bacterium | reverse complement strand
CGGCGCCGGCGTCGCCGAGGACGCAGCAGACGAGCGCCATCGAGAGGAGACTCGAGGGGAGCATCGATCGCACGGAGCGCATCAGAAGCTCCCCACGGCCATCGCGCCGAACGGCAGCGGCAGCAGCCTCACGCTCGGCCCGTTCTTCGGAGCCGGCTTGGTCGAGTGGCCGTGGCGATAGTGGAAGAACCAGGGCACGCCGAAGCCGACCAGCGTGCCCACCGCAGCGCCCGCGAGCACGTCGGTGAGGTAGTGCTGATCGCCGGCCAGTCGCATCAGGCCGGTACCGGCCGCCATGGTGAACCCCGCGGCGCACGAGAGCGCGTCCGCCCCGCGGCTGCCGTAGAGCCCGAGGTAGGCGTGGTGGGTGCAGTTGGCCGCCGCGGCGGCAAAGCTCTGACCGGCGTGACCGCTGGCGAAGGAGTAGAACCGGTCGCTCGACTCACAGTCGCGGCTGTTGTCCGGTCGCCCCGCGCCACAGATCCGCCCATACGGGCGCTCGCGGCTGGCGAAGGACTTGATCAGGCTCAGCACCCCCTGGGTCACCCCGAAGACCTCGAGGTTGATCAGCGCCATCTGCTTGGCCACCTCAGGGCTGCGCCGAAACCAGCCGGCGACGAGCACGGCGTCAACCAGGGAATACGAGACGGTGGTGGTCAGCAGCACGTCACTGACGTCGCGCATGGTTCGTCGGGCGTGCTCGCTGTGGGCCCGGAGCACGTCGCGTACTGACTCGTCGACCCCGAGGCGATCCTTCCACCGGTTACCGATCGGTCCGATGAGCGCCATCACCGCGGCCGTGGCGCCGAAGCTGCCGCCGACCAGCCAGCCGGTGAGCCCGAACTTCGGCCAGCGCGGATTCCACTCGAGGGAGTCCCCGACATCCCCTTTCACGCGACGCGAAAAATCCGGGAAGGCGAGGAAGCCGCTCGCCGATGCCGGGGCGACGGACGCCACCTGGGGCGCCTCCCCCTTGGCGGCTGGTGCGACCTTGTTCGGTGCCGCGCGTGCGTAACCGGCGGTGCAGATCAACAGCGCGGTGAACAGTGCGCCGGCAAGGCGGCTGACGGGCAATGCAAGCTCCGTGGGATCACTCGACGATCATGCGGTCTCCCGGACCGCGACCAAACGTCTCCGGATGATACATCTCTTCAGCCTTCGGCGGGGGAACGACGAAGCTGCCCGGTGTGGTGGCACGAGCAACGTAGGTGAAGTTGTGCACGCCGGCCCAGAGCAGCGAGGCAAAGGCCTCGGCCCGTTCGTCGCGGAGGTTGTGGTGCTCGTACCAGCGTCCGCTCCACCAGCCGCCCCGGCCCAACCCGTGCCGGTGGCGGCCAAAGCGGCCCGAGCGGCCAAAGCGGCCCAGCGCCCGCATCGCAGCCGCCTTGGGGCCGCCTGCGGCGAGGGCTCCCGGATCACGCTGGGTGCCACGCAGCACCGGGTTGAGCGCCTCGAGCCCCGCGGGCAACGGATCGACCAGCGCCACGTGGTAGCGCCGCGCCGGCGCCACCATCGTCAGGCTGACCCGCAACCGGGCCCCGGCGCGCACCCGCCAGGTGCCGTCCTGGTCCCGCCGCACGTCGCTGTCGGCATCCATCGGCTCGTAGGTGCGCCGGACCGTGAAGCCGTGGCTCGCCGGCGGCGGCTTCAGGTCAGCCGGCGCGTAGCGCATGCCGATCCGGTAGTAGAGCCGACCTGGCCCACGTTTTTGCAGCAGCAGGTCGGCGCCCTTGCTGCCAGCGACCTCGGCCACCAGTCGCATCGGCACCTGGATCTGGTGCTGCTCGGTGGTGCGACCGCGGAAGGCGTGCTCACCGGCATAGCGATCGCCGAGCCAGGCCCGGGCGACGAAGTTCGGCGTCACCCGCTCGTAGCGACGGAAGTAGCGATCGAGGGCGAGTAGCACCCAGGCGTTCTCCTGGGTGCTGCTCCAGCGCCCGCGCTTGCGGTGGCCGAGCAGCCCGCGGACCAACTTGACGATCAGATCGCTCTGCGGCTGGTCCTTGATCAGCCCCTCGAGCAGCAGCGCGTCGAGCCGCCGGCTGGAGTACATCAGCAGGTAGGCGCCATCGCCGTAGCCGCTGTTGAACTGGGCGGTGGCGGCGGTCTCGCTGACGCGGTTCTTCAGCAGCCGCCGGATCTCGGCGACCTCGCTCTTGGCCCTCGCTTGGCCAGAGAAGACCGGATAGAGCCAGGCCACCGCCTCGAGCCCGACCTCCGAGCGGGCGTCCGCCGCGGCCACCCGCTTGAGCTCGGCGTAGAGGCTGCTCGCCTTCCGCACGTCGGCATCGCCCGCCAGCGCCCGCACGTAGAGGCTGTAGGCGACGATCGCCCGCCGCACCCGCGCGCTGTAGTAGCTCGGGATGTAGCGCTCGATCTGCTTGGCGTGCAGCAGCGCCCGCTGGAGCGTCGAGGGATCGACCGCGTAGCCCTTGTCCTTGGCCCGCACCAGCGCGTGGGTCACGTGCAGGCTGACGAACGGCCAGGAGGGATAGCCGCGGATCCACAGCGGGAAGCCTCCGTCGCCGTTCTGCATCCCCTTGAGCTGCTTCAGGTCACGCGCCACCGCCGCCTCGATCTTCGCCGGGGAAGGAAGCGACGGCGCCTTGAAGGCGGTGAGCACATCACGCAGCGCCGCCACCGCGAGCAGACGGGAGGAGAGCTGCTCGGCGCACTCGAAGCGATAGGAGACGAGGTAGAGCAGCGCGTCGGTCAGCGCCTGCAGCGCCGTGGACGAGGTGCTGATCTCGAGCCCACCGAACCCGAGCACCACGTCGCGGGGGACCCGGACGGGCTGGATCGTGACGCCCTGGTCCACCGTGCCGTAGGTCGCGAAGGCCTCGGTGGTGGCCGGCGTCCAGACCGGCAGGGACAGCTCCGCCCCATCGGTGAGCTTGCCCGCCTGGGCGGCCACCTGCAGCCGCGCGGTGCCGGCGCTCACCGCCTCGAGCGCAAAGCGCACCTCGAGCCGGTCGTTGGGCGGCACGGTGATCTTGCGGCCCGCGGGACCATGAAGCTTGACCGTCGGGTTGACGCGCAGCGCCACCGAGACGGGCAGCGGCGCATCGGTGCGGTTGTGCACCACCACCGGCAGCTCCACCCGATCGCCGAAGTTGAGGAACCGGGGCGCCGCCGGCTTGACCGCCAGCGGCATCCGCGCGGTGATCGTGCTCTCGCCCTGGCCGTAGTACTTGGCGCCGCCGATGCCCACGGCCATCACCCGGTAGCGGGTCAGGCTGTCGGGCAGCTTCAGCTCGGCCCGCGCCCGGCCCTGGGCGTCGGTACGCAGCGCCGGGGCGAACAGCGCCAGTGGGCGAAAATCGGCACGCACGGCGATCGCGGGCTGGTTGCGCCGCTTGCCGCTCTCCGCCT
>JAUVBO010000420.1 GCA_030591195.1 Pseudomonadota bacterium | reverse complement strand
GGCGGGCCGACGTCCGGTGGCGGGCCGATGTCCGGTTGGGGCTGCCCGTCGCTCGCCGGGGTGCCCTGATCGGGCGGTGGCGGTCCCTCGACGTCCGGCGGCGCGGTCGATCCGTCACTCGGTGGCGCGCTCGAGTCAGGCCGGGTTGGCAGAGGGCCGCCGTCGAGGGGACGCGCGCCGCCGTCCAGCGACGCATCCCGTTGGGCCGCCATCGCGTCGTGGACGCCCGGCGGCGGCGTAGGCGGGATCACGGGCCAGGTGTCGCCCCCCGCGCACGCTGCGAGCCACGCAAGCCCCGAGAGGGCACCGAGCCGGCTGAGCTGGTGACGAGCGACAGACATTCCAAGATCAAAGAACGCAAGGACCGTGCCCGGTGTCAATCACGGGTTTTTGCCGGCTTCGATGGTGGTGGCGGGCGCGGACTGGACGAGACCGTGCCGATCCAGTCAACCGGCGGGTCGCCGGCGACGAAAGATCATCACGTAAGAGCCCTCGGCTCGCTTGAACAGCAGCGTCCGGCGGGTCGACTGCTTGTGCTTGAACTCGGCGAACCAGCGCTGGTTGATCAGCAGCGTCCGGTCCCCTTCGATGTACTCGGGCACGAAGAGGTCGAGCTCGATGAAGCGGCGCTTGGCGCCGATCCCCTGCTGCACCGCCGGCGCGTAGCTCCAGGCGGCGACCGCCTTGGCCGGGTGCAGGTCGTTGTGCAGGCCGCCGCCGTAGACCAGCACCAGGTCGCGCACGCCTTTGCCCCCCCGGCGCGGGCGGTCGCTCGAGCGCCAGACCGAGCGCATCGTGTCGTCCACCGCCCGCTTGACCGGATCGTGGCGGACCTTGGTGATCGACAGCACCTTGTCGCGGAGCCGCTCGCCGGTCATCCGCAGCAGCCGATCGTAGCCAACCTTGCCGCCGCCGAGCAGCACCTTGTAGTCGGCGCAGGTCATCTCGAGGATGTGGGGCCGCACCGCGAGGCGCCGGGCGCGCTTGATCAGGGTGAAGAGCTCGTTCTCGGTCTCGGCCGGACGCTTGGTGGTGCGGTCGACATCCTTGACGACCTGCTGCTCCTCCTTGCCGCAGTTGCCGGCGGTGATCCAGGTCTCGATCACCAGGTCCGACGCCCGGCGTCGCAGCAGCGGCAGCAGCTTGCGGGTGAAACGACGGAGCGACGAGGCGACCTTCGGCCCGCCGGTCTTCTGGTGGTACTCGCCGATGCCGAGCACGTCGGGCCGCTCGCGACGCAGCAGAAAGCGCAGGGCCGCCCGGGCCGAGCCGAAGGTCCACAACTTGGGCGGCGGCTCCTGGGTGGCGGGCAGGGAGGTCGGCTCGTCGGCCGCGACGGGCGGCGCGAGGGTGGCGAGCAGGGGCAGCGCCAGGAGCACAGCGCGGGCTGGGTGGCGGCGACGCACGACCGGATAGACACCGTCGAGCGCCGGTCGTTCCCGGTTCCTTGCTTGCTGTCTGATCTCCAGCTGTTAGCTCTCGGTCGACCCGCGAGCACGGCGCTCGCAGGATCCGACAATACGAGAGAACGGCCCGCCGATCGAGCCGGGAGGGCAGCGCCGTCGAGCGGGGCGCTGCTCAGCAGCCGAGGCAGCGTGGCTTGCAGGCCATGCAGTGCTCCACCGCCAGCAGCGACGGTGGACGTTCGCCCTCCTCGCCCCACTCGTCGAAGAGCACCAGGTCAGACTGGGCGATGCGGTCGAGGTGGCCGGTCTGTCGAGCCAGCCAGTGAATCACCTCGCGGGCCGAGATCATCCCCACCAGCTCGTCGTCCGCGCGACGCTCCACCACCGGCAGGCACGAGACCCCCTCGGAGGCCATCAGCGCCATGGCCTCGGCGAGCGAGAGGCCGGGCTCGGCGACCACCAGCACCGAGCTCATCAGCTCGGCGGCCCGCGCGGGCCTGGGCTCGTCCCTGACGACGTGGAAGCCGTCGCCGACGGCGTCGGCGAAGAGCGGGTCCTCGTCCGGCTCGTGGAGGAAGCCGAGCGCGGAGAGCTCGGGTTCGTCTTCCTCCTCGCCCAGAGCCTCGTCGACGTCCGGCGACGAGCCGCGCCCGATCTCCTCATCGATCGCCTGCTCGTTGCGTTGGTGGCGGCCCCGGATCAGATCGCTCTTGGTTACCACGCCGACCAACCGGCGCTCGTCCTGCACCACCAGCACCGCGTCGATGTCCTGGTGACAGAAGAGCCACTCGAGATCGCCCACGCTAGCGTCGGGCGAGGCCAACGGGATCGTTCGTGCCATGACTTCGGCCACCGGCGTTCGCTCCATCACCTTGCGCATCCGCTGGCGAGCGCTGCTCTGGCGCGCTGGCGGAGCAAGGTCCCCATCGGAGAGCATTGCGCGGGGCGTGGTCACACCTCTTTGCGAGCTCACATCACACCTCCCTAGGTTTTGCTCGGAAGACTGCAATCGTGGGGCCAGACGGGTAAGGGGCGCGAATCCGTGCACGATCAAGTCAGTCCGCGCCGGCCGCGGCACGGAGGGCGCGGGATAATCCCCGATCGGCGTGGCTGGGACCGGAAGGAATCCCCACCAAGGACGCTAGGCGCCGTTGCGGCGGCGGGGTCGCGGCGGCAGGGTGCTGGCCAGGTGCTCGCGCAGGCCGTACTTCTCGACCCGGTAGCGCAGCTGATCGCGGCTCATGCCGAGCAGCGCGGCGGCCTTGGTTTGGTTGCCGTCGCGGCGGCGCAGCGCCTGGGTGACGAACTGACGTTCGAGCTCGGCGAGCTTGACCCCCTGGGGTGGCAGCGAGAGCGCAGGAGGCGTGGTCCGGGCGGCGAGCGCCGGGAAATCTTCGACTCCGAGCTGAGGGCCGTCGGCGAGCAGCACCGCGCGCTCGATGCTGTTGCGTAGCTCGCGGACATTGCCGGGCCAGTCGTGGGCCTCGAGCAGGGCGATGACCTCGGGCGTCAGCGCGTCCACCGGTCGCTGGAGCTCGGCGGCGAAGCGCCGGCGAAAGGCGTCGGCGAGCAACTGGCAGTCGCCGGGGCGCTCGCGCAGCGGCGGCAGGTGCACCGGCACGACGGCGAGGCGGTAGTAGAGGTCTTCGCGGAACTCGCCGCCGGCGATGCGCTGCTGCACGTCACGGTTGGTGGCGGCGATGATCCGCACGTCGAGGGTGATGTCCTGGACGCCGCCCACCCGCCGGATGGTGCGGTCCTCGAGGAAGCGCAGCAGCTTGGCCTGGATCCCCGGGGGGAGCTCGCCGATCTCGTCGAGGAACAGGGTGCCGTGGTTGGCCATCTCGGCGAGGCCGATCTTGCGCTCTCTGGCGTCGGTGAAGGAGCCGCGTTCGTGGCCGAACAGCTCCGACTCGGACAGGGCGCCGGGCATCGCCGAGCAGGTGACGTTGACGAATGGGCCAGCGGCGCGTGCGCTGCCCGCGTGCAGCGCCCGGGCGACCAGATCCATGCCCGTGCCCGTCTCGCCGGTGAGCAGCACCGTCGAGCTCCCGCCGCTGCGGATCAGCTTGCTCAGCAGCCGCTTGAGCTGCCTGATCGCCGGTGAGTCGCCGATCAGGTCGTCGAGGGAGGCGAGGTGGCTGTCACGCTTGGCCCGCTGCCGGCACAGCGCCACCGACTGCAGCGCCCGGGAGACGAGCGTGATCAGCCGGCGGGGATCGAGGGGTTTTTCGCAGTAGTGAAAGGCGCCGTTCTTCACCGCCTCGACGGCGTCGTCGATCGAGCCGTTGGCGGTCATCATGATGATCGGCACCCGGGGCTCGTGCTGCAGCAGGGCGCCGATCAGCTTGACGCCCCTCGCGTCAGGCAGCACGCAGTCGAGCAGGATCAGGTCCATACGGTGGGCAGTGGCCACGCGCAGGGCCGTGGCGCCATCGGCCGCGGCGGTTACCCGGGCGAAGCCTGCCGAGGCGAGCTGGACCTGGAGCCACTGGGTCAGCTCGTGATCGTCGTCGACGATGAGGATCGTGGGCGATGTCGCCATCGGAAACCGTTCTCCTCCGTTTTCCACCGTCCGCCTTCGGTCCGCCTCCCGCTGGGTACCGATGACCGATGCGAAGACCGCGTGTTAGCTGTACTTCTGCCAGGCGATATGGTTACGGGACCAAGATCACGCATAAGGGGTCTTTAATATGACAAATGTCTGGGGCCTTGTCACGCTGGCGGTGGCCAAGAAAGAAAATAGATGAAGAATTCCCGAGGCGGTTGAGGTCATGGCAGGCTTGGTGGATGCGGATGTTGATCGTCCAACCCGTCAACGATCGAAGGTCGGTGCTGCTGCCGATCGGTCCGATGCTCCTCGCGCAAGCGGCGGAGCGGGCTGGCCACCAGACGAGCGTGCTCGAGTTGCCACCCGGCAGGCGGGCCGAGACCTCGCTGGATGTGGCATTGAAGCAGCAGCCGGTCGATCTCGTTGGCTTCTCGTTGTTCTGCCTCGACGGTGTCCGCCGCGACCAAGGCTCACCGCTCGATCGCCTGGCGCGAGTGGCCGCCCGCGTGGCGAGCACCGGGCTGCCGACGGTGCTCGGCGGGGCGGGCTTCTCGCTCGCGCCGCGACAGTGCCTGCGGCGGATCGGTGCCGACTACGGCGTGATCGGCGCCGGAGAGGCCGCGCTGGTCGGTCTGCTCGACGAGCTCGCTGCAACCGGCGGCGGCCAGGCGCGACGGATCGAGACCCCGGGCGTGGTCTGGCGCGACGCCTCCGGTG
>JAUVBO010000248.1 GCA_030591195.1 Pseudomonadota bacterium | reverse complement strand
GTGGCAGACGTTGTTGCTGTCGATGCTGAATCGCGGTGGAGGGCTGGTCTGGCCGGTCCCCTGCTCGTCGCCCTTGCCACCCCCGACCGACGGGCCAGCCGGATCGACGAGGTTTCCGCAGCCAGCAAACATCGACAGCGAGACCATCAGGGTGGTGGTGATGAGCCTTTGGACCATGAGTCATCCTCCGTGTTGTCTGTGGCGTAGACACAGCGATTGCAACTGCCACGCCATGAAAAACGTCAATCATTTCGGAGGGCACGAGATAGACCTTGCCCGATCTCCAACGCTTGTTGCCCGAGCCTGGTCCCGGGCAACTGCCACGGTCCGTGTAGCTGAGCATTGAGGATGTCCCCCCTCATAAGGCTCATAAATGTCCCCCCTCGCCGCCCCAAGCGGGCAGGAAGAGGTCATGGCCTGAAATGACAGGGGATGAGCGTTTCGCCCCTGCCTGGCGGTGCTTGAAGAATCTACAGAGGTCGAGTTCCGAAGGGCTCGGAGGTCGTCTGTTCGGCTCCGGCAGGGTCGGCCGTGGCTGGTTGGCGTCGCTGGTCGGCGAAAGGGTCTCGGGGAGCCTGACAGGCTGGCCATCAGCGGTGAAGGTGGCGATGAGCTTGCCCTTGTAGCTCACGCCAAGAGAGCCATCGAGGAAGGTGTGGACGACGACCTTGCAGCCGGGCAGTGAGGTCGACACCGATGAGGGGAGTTGCAGCGGCCGGTTCTCGAAGTGGACGCAGAAGTCGTTTCTGACGACCCGGGTGTGCTGGACCGATAGCAGCAGGTGCAGGTCGAGCAGGGGCAAGGCGGTGAAGGCGCTGTCCTCGAGCTTCGGCTTGACGGTGAAACGCCGGTTGAACTTCGGGATGAAGACGTTGTTCAGGTAGTCGTTAGCATCGTCGTAGTTGGTGATGCCGGCCAGCTTGAGCTCGTTGACCAGCCGGTCCTGCAGCGTGCGAAAGACCCGCTCGCTACGACCGCGTGCCTGCGGTGATCTGGCCCAGATAGCACGAATCGACAGCGCCTTGAGCACACGAGCGACCTGGGTCTTCTGCTCGTCGTCTGGCCCTCTTTGCTGGTCGGAGGTTTGGCAGAAGTGACTGCCGCGGTCGGTGTACAGCTCGCAGAATCGACCATAGCAAGTCAGCACCTCGAACAGCGCCTGGAGCGACGTCACCGTCCCCTCTTCGGGGGCGAAGTGCGCTGACAGGATGCGCCCGTCAGCGTCGTCCAGCGCTACCGTCAGGTCCCATTCGGGTCGCTCCTCTCCAAGCCAGCGGTGGGTCGAGCTGTCCAGGTGCAGCCGCATTCCCACCATAGGTTGGCGCTCGCGCCGCCGTCGGTAGGTCCCTCTGCGCTTGGTCTTGTCCACGAGCCCGTGGCGCTGCAGCAGCCGGAGCACATAGCTGTAGGAGACGTCGGCGACGCCGTGCTCCTCCGTCAGGTACTCGTAGAAGTGCTTCACCGAAAAATCGGCGTAGACGGTCTCCTTCAGGATGCAGATTTTTCGCACCGTCGACAGCGACTTACGTGGACTGCGGGCCCTCGCGGAGCGTCCATCGGCGAGGGCCGATGGGCCCGAGTCGCGATAGCCTTTCTTGAGCCGCTTGATCTGCCGGACGGTTAGCCCCAGCACCTGTGCCGCCTGTGCGTTGGTCAACACGCCGTCGACCGCATTCTTGATGATTGTCCTTCTGGTCACCCGCTTCGTCTCCCGGGCCACCCGCCGCTCAATGGTTTCCATCCTTTAGAGCTGACAGGTCCGAGGCCCAGGGGGGACATCTCCAATGCTCCATGGGGGGGACATTTCCCCGCCTCCTTACAGCAACTGCCACGGTCCGCCTCGCAGACGATGGATTTGCCTCGGACGACTAATGGACCCTTTCGGGGGCTGATTCGCCAGCCCACGCGCGAGCTCCGGCCTTTCCGGAGCCGCCGCCGTTTTCGGGACAGGTGTCCGAAATCCGAAGGTCGCCCGCGAGCTAAACACCAGGAAATTATGGAGACAATTGTTGGTCACACATATGCAGACGTCGGTGTCTTGGCGTTTTTGGGCGCGGCGGCGCGCCGGCAAAGGAGAGCTTCTTGCGCGCAGGCAGTCGATTGGTCGTGACCCTCGCGGCAGTTGGTTGGGCGGTGGCCAGCATCAGCCCCGCGCAGGCCAACCAGAAAAGGGGTCGGTCGCTCTACCCCAAGCATCCCCAACGGTTGCACCGGTCCTTCGTTCCGCCGGCCGCGCGCAAGATCCGCGTCGCCTTCCTCGACGCGGACTCGACCCTTCGTGTGAGCAAGAGCGGGTTGATGAGTCCGAACAAGCCCAGCGACGTGGCGCTCCTGCCGATGATCGGTCCGAAGATCGCGAACCTCGTCAAGCAGGGGTACCTGATTGCCGTGGTCTCCAACCAGGGCGGCGTGGAAAAAGGCTACGTCACCAAAGACGCGGCGAACCGGGCGCTGCGCAAGACCTGCAAGCTGGTGAGCAAGCAGCCGGGCTGCGCGATCCACTACTACGATTTTGCCCCGCGCTACGATGGATTCCGCAAGCCCGGCACGGGCATGGGCGACCAGCTGGCAGCCGCGGTGAAGCGGAAGTACCGCCGCGAAATCGACTGGGAGAACTCGATCATGGTCGGCGACGCGGGCTGGAAGCGAAAGGTCGACCGCGAGCCCAGTGGTCGACGAGGCGAGGATCACTCCAACTCGGACCGCTGCTTTGCCGAGGCCTTGCGCAGCAAGTACGGCTGCACGCCCAAGGGAATGGCCTTCCACCACCCCCGGGACTTCTTCGGCTGGTCGGCCCTCGGCGTGCGCAATTTCAACAACATCAAAAATCTGGGCGATTTCATGCAGGCTCACCCGGCGGCGTCAGCGCCTCCCCGGTGAGCCCCGCAGGCGGCGCCGCGCTCCCCCGTGGCTCGGGCGAGCGGGTCAGGGCACCGCCTCGGGGGCGAGTGCCCGGAGGCGCGCCAGCATCCGCTCGCGCAGGGCGGGCTTGCTGTCAGCGAGGTTGCGCGTCTCGGCCGGATCGCTGACCACGTCATAGAGCTCGAGCGTGTGCCGGGTCAGATCCGAGATCAGCTTGTGTGGCCCGACCACCAGGGCGTGAAGGTCACCCTCCCTGAGGTAGACCGGGCCATCGAAGATCGTCGGGCCACCGAGCGCGGCCTGGGGTACCCGTCCGCTGAGGGCGAGGATCGTCGGACCGAGCCAGCCGTTGGAGACCGGCGGCCGGTGGTGCTTCGCGCCGGCGATGCCCCGGGAGCTCCAGAGAAACAGCGGCACCTGGGTCTCCTCCTCGTAGAGGAACGTCGAGTGTCCGTTGACGCCGTTTTCACCGAAGGCCTCGCCGTGATCGGCGGTGACGATCACCACCGCGTCGTTCATCAGCTGGCGGCGCCGCAGGTCGCCGATCCAGCGCGCGAGCTGGGTGTCGACGCGCCGCGCCGCGCCGCGCCAGGCCGCCCGGTCCCCGCTGCCGAAGGCCGGGTTGCCCGATGGGGCCCAGGGGCGGTGGGTCTCCATCAGGTGCAGCTGGACGAACAGCGGCTTGCCGGGCACCAGCCGGTCGACGAAGTCCTTCATCGCCGCGTCGATCCACGCCAGCTTGTCGAGCCGCGCGAAGAAGTCACAGCCGGGGTCGTAGGCGCTGCGGGGGAAGATGCAGACCCGCTGGTAGCCAGCCGCGCCCAGGCGCTGGTAGAGCCGCGGAACCACCGGGCGCGGCTTGTTCCACAGGCGCCCCGCGTCACCCCAGGCCGCGAGGGTGGTGTGGGTGCTCGAGCTCGGCGCGTAGGCCCGGTGAAAGACCAGCGCCTCGCCGGCCAGGCGTGTCAGATAGGGCGTCGGGTCCGCCGCCCCGTCCACGCCCGCCCTGTTCGTCGCCGCACGGTGCCAGGCAAAGAGCGGCGCCGGCGCGGAGTCGATGGTGATCAGGAAGATGTTCGGCGCCCGGTCGGCCGGGATCCGCAGCCGCCGACGAATCGCCGCCGCGGCCCCTTCGGCGGCGACCATCGGCGGCGCCGGCTGGTCGGCGGAGCTCGGCCGCAGCTGGTGGCGCAGCGCGGTCGCGGCGCTCAGGGGAAACAGGGTCCTCGCGGTGAACGCGGTGCGTCGCTGGAGATAGAAGCGGGCGGTCCAGCTGCTCTCCAGCAGGGCGCCGGCGACCAGCAGCAGGATCAGGTAGCCGATCGCGAGCCCGACCGGTCGACGGTAACGTCCGGCGGTCCGCACCGCGGTCCCGAGCGCAGAGAGCGCCGCGAGGTAGAGCGCCGTCAGCACCCAGTGCAGGGGCAGATACCGCTGGGGAAACGCGGTACGATCGAGGGCGAAGGCGGCCAGCGCGACGAGCACCAGGACGACGCCGACGATGATCCGCGGCCCGAGCGCTCCGGGGCGGTGGAGCCGGGCCACAGCGCGGCCGAGCAGCGCGGCGGCGAGCTGAAGGGCGACAGCCAGTGCCAGGGCGCAGCCGACCAGCAGCAGCCAGCGCCCCGAGCCGAGCTGCCTGACCACCAGTGGACGATGGGCGAGGTAGCCCGCCAGCGGCAGGACGAGCGGCAGGAACCAGAGCAGACGGCGGATCAGGTCTCGCCCGAACCACCCACGCGGCCGCAGCAGCTGCCAGCCGATCAAGGCCATCGCCGCGCCGCCGAGGGGCGCCAGCAGCAGCATCAGCGAGACGGTGACGAGGGTCGTCTTGCCCGCCAGCGAGCTCAGCTGGCCGACATCGACATCGGCGACGTCGACGAAGAGCAGCGCCAGCTCGACCAGCCCGAGGAGCATGCCGGCGAACAGGCCCGCGGCGGCCACGCCACCGGCGTCGATCTCCGGCGATCCGATCTGCGCCTCGCCTCGGGTCACGAACGAGCCCACCGGGTCAGGCGGATGACGAGCGCTCTGCGCGACTGCATCGCCGGAGTGTGGCACAGGGCGGGGTCGGGGCGCGATCCGATCGCGCCACCGTCCTTGCCCAACGGCAGCGCTCTCGGCGGGGGCTACTTACCCCCGCCCATTTCTTCACACTCGCCGAAGGTGCACCAGTCGAAGCAATACTCGTCGGTGTAGGCGTAGCTGCACTGGCCGTTGCTGCACGTCCCGCTGCTCTGGTAGTGGCGGGCGGTCCAGCTGTCCTCGCACTCGTCGTCGGGCGGGTTGTTGCAGACCACGCCGGCGCAGGGATCGAAGGTGTCGGCGGCCAAGGTGTCGGCAGCCAGCGTGTCGGCAGCCAAGGTGTCGGGCGGCTGTGCGTCGTGGGTCAGGTCCGGCGCCGGTGGTGCATCGGGCGCGCCGGCGTCACGCGTCATGTCCGGCAGCGCCTGGTCGGCCGCGGCGTCGGCCTCTCCGGCGTCGGCCTCGGCGCCGAGCACGCGCGGGCTGCTCTCGGCCATACAGACCGGCTGGCCACCCCCAGTCGACATGCAGACGTAGCCGTTGGGGCACTGGGGCGTGCCGTTGTTGCAGAAAAACGGTGCATCGCCCAGGTTGGGCTCGAGCGAGCAACCGACACCAAGAACACCGACACAGAGACATGCCAACGCCATCGGCACGATGGCCCAAGACCTATACTGCATTGTTGCCCCCTCCCAGGTGCGAGCCAGAGGAATTGCAAGCCACGTGCCGTGAGCAACGTTGTTTTCAGCCCGTATGATCAAGACGTTGCGAGGTCGCGCCG
>JAUVBO010000064.1 GCA_030591195.1 Pseudomonadota bacterium | reverse complement strand
GGGCGCGTGTGCTTCGAGGTCGACCCGCGCCGCCGCGACCTTGCCCTGCGCCTCGGCGAGGGCGTCGGTCGCCGAGGCCAGCGCTCGGTCACCCACGTCGACCTGCTGGTCGGCATTGCTCCGCTCCGTGGCGGTCCCGTTGGCGAGCGCGACCGCGTCCGCGTGGGCCGAGGCGGTCCTGTCGGCCGCCTCCGCCAGCGGGCGCAGGGCCTCGAGGTGCTCGGCCGCCAGGCGCTCGCTCGCCGCCGCCGCTGCGGCGGAGCGCTCCTTGCCCGCCGCGGCCTGCTCCAACCCCGGCAGGGACCGGTCGAGGTCCGTGAGTTGCCGCTCGAGCAACGTCACCTGATCCCGAGCGGTGCGGTGCGCGTCGAGCAGCCCGAACGCCTTGTGCTCCTCGCAGCGCTCGTGCTCGGCCAGCCGCGCCTGCGTTGCCTCGGCTCTGGCGCTGTCTTCGACGAGCTGCTTCCGCTCGGTCTCGGCCGCCGCGAGCTTGTCTCGGAGGTCGACGTCCGCGTCGAGCCACCCCAGGTGCGCCACGGCCTGCGCGTGCATCCGCTGGCGCCGGTCGAGCTCGTCGGTGTCTCGTGCGTGCGCCAGCTCCAGCTGCGCCAGCGCGTCCGCGTCGAGCCCGCCCCCCGCCGCGGCCAGCGTGCGCAGCGCCTCGAGCCGGCGCGCGTGCCGGCGGTGGAGCCGCGCCGCGCGCTCGCCGAGGCGCTGGTAGATCGAGGTGTCGGTCAGGCGCTCGAGGATCTCCGCCCGCTCGTCCGGCGGCGCGCCGAGGAAGGCGTCGAACTGCCCCTGGGCCAGCAGCATCGAGCGGTTGAAGTCGCGGACCCCGAACCCCTCGAGCACCTCGTCGAAGACCGGCGCGTAGTCCTTCAACTTGCGGGAGGACACCATCAGCTTCCAGTCCCCGTCGGGCGTGAGCAGCTCCAGGCTCCGTTCAGCGGGTTGCCAGGCGCCGGCGGGGTTCTTCCGCGCGCGCCTGCAGGCCCAGCGTGCGCGGTAGGTCCGGCGGCCGCCGCCTTCGATCTTGGAGAAGACGACCGTCGCCGAGCACTCACCGGTGCCGCGACTCATGATCGCGCGGGGATCGGCGGTCTCGTTGCCCTTCTTCGCGTCCAGGCGGGGCGTCTGGCCGAACAGCGCGAGGCTCACCGCGTCCATCAGCGTCGACTTGCCGCTGCCGGTCGGGCCGTAGATCAGGAACAGGCTCGCGCCCCCGAGCGTGGTGACGAGGTCGACCTCGTGCGTTCCGTAGAGGCTGTTGAGGTTGTTCGCCTCGATGCGCTCGACCTTCACGAGGCCTTCCCTTTCACGATCGATCTCCCGGGGCCGCAGTAGGGGGAAGCTCGATCGCGCTGAGCATCTCCTCCAGCGTCTCGCCGCTGGCCGACGCCACCTCGCCAAAGACGGCCTCCAGTTGCTGGCGATCGGCGCCTTGTAAGCTCTGGGCGTCGCACAGCAGGCCGAACACCTGCTCGGGCCTCAGCTCGGCGAGGGGCTGCAAGGCCGGGACCGACTGATCGACGTCGATGTCGGCGGCGCGCTGCTGCACCTCGACCAGCAGCGGGCGCTCCGGCTGGTCGTGGCTCGCCACGGCCTCGTGCAGCCGGCGGGCCAGCCCGGGCTCGGCGATCGGCGTCTCCACGCGCACGTGGACCAGCGGCGGCAGCCGCGTCGACCAGCGGAGCTCGGCGAGGTCGGCCAGCACCGCCTCCGGTGGGCCGACCAGCTGCACCAGCTCGCGGATCCGCGGAACCTCGACCCGCTCGACCCGCGCCCGGGCAGCGCCATCGAGGTCCACGACCAGCACCTGGCGGGGCGTCGCCATCTCGGTCATCGCGTAGGGAATCGGCGAGCCACAGTACCAGGCGCTCGACCCGCCGACAGGGTAGCAGCGGTGGATGTGGCCCAGCGCGGCGTAGCAGAGGCGCGGATCGAGGATCTCTGCCGGCAGCCCCTCGATGGTGCCCACCTGGTGGATCTCCTGCGGGTAGTCCTGGGGCGTCGCCTCGACGCCGATCGTCAGGTGCCCCGTCGCGACCAGGGCAACGTCACCGCAGCGCTCGACCGCCCCGTCGGCCAGCTCCCGATAGAGGTCGGCGAACGCGGTCCTGAACGCGGCTCGCGTCTGGTCGCGGTCGAGGTCGGTGGTGCGGACCCCCAGCCGGTACTCGTGTACGTACGGCACCGCGAGGCAGACCGCGGCGATCTCGTCGGACCCCCTCGCGCGCAGGGGCGCGATCATCCGATCCAGTCGGTGCTCCGTCGAGGGCACGCCGCCGACCACGTGGACGTTGACCGCTTCCAGCAGCGCGCTGGGTGCGTCCAGGCGCGACGACGAGTCGTGGTTGCCGCCAACGACCACGACGTCGCGCACGCCGGTGCGCCCGACCCGCGCGAGGAAGCCGTAGTAGAGCACCTGCGCCTCGGCCGAGGGGTGCATCGAGTCGAACACGTCCCCGGCGACCACCAGCGCGTCGACCTCGCGCGCCTCGAGGGTCTCGTGAAGCCACTCGAGAAAACAGTGTTGCTCCTCGAGCCTCGACGCCGGACCCGTCGAGACACCCAGGTGCCAGTCTGATGTATGCAGGATGCGCACGAACCTCTCCAGCGAGCGAGAACCCTACCGCGTCCGGACCCCCTGGACGCCCTCGACTTCTATCGAACAGGCACGTGGCTGTCCACTCGCGGATCCCTCAGCGCGAGCTCGACTTTCTGCCCTGTCCCGCGATCGCCCTGGTCGTCTCACCCGTCCCGCTTGACCGGTACCAAGAAGTCAGCTACGTGAATTGAGCGCCCACCCGCACGGGCGCTGAAAGCAGGAAGTCCATGACATTGGTAGCATTTCCCAGTGAGACGCCCGGCGGCCTCGACGCCGGCCTCTCGGATCACTTCGGCCACTGCGCCGCTTTTACCCTCGTAACCCTCGATGGCGACGATGTCGGGGAGGTCAAGATCCTGGACAACTCCGGACACGCCCAGGGCATGTGCATGGCGCCGGTGATGCTGCTCAAGGACCAGGGCGTCGAGGCGCTCGTCGCCGGTGGCATGGGTCCCCGTCCGCTGGCCGGCTTCCAGCAGGTCGGCATCACGGTCTACTTCAACGAGGGCGCCAGCACCGTCCGCGACGCGGTGGCGCTGCTCGTCGCGGACAAGGCCCGGGTCTTTGGCCCGGCCCAGGTCTGCGGTGGCGGTGGCGGTGCCGGTGATGGCGGCTGCGGCGGTCACGCTCACTGAACCGACCGCCGGCGACGTAGCCGGACACATCTGAACAGTCGCGCCCTTAAGGCATCGCGCGCGGCGGGCTGTAGCAGCAGTTCCCGGCGAGCACGCCGCCCGGCGGCCTTTTTGTGGTGCCGGCCTTGCGCCGGGGTAACAAACGTGCGAGTTACCCCCGTGACCTTTGACGATTTGAAACTGATTCCTGAGCTGTTGCAAGGCGTCGCCGACGCCGGCTACGAGCAACCGACCCCGATCCAGCGCGACACGATCCCGCCCGCTCTCGCCGGCCGGGATGTCATCGGCTGCGCCCAGACCGGCACCGGCAAGACCGCGGCCTTTGCCCTGCCGGTGCTGCAGCTGCTCGACGCGCGCGTCGAGGACGACCCGCAGATCCGCGCCCTGGTGCTCACGCCGACCCGCGAGCTCGCGGCCCAGATCGACGCCAGCTTCGGTAGCTACGGCAAGCACCTCGAGATGTGGCACCTGGTGATCTTCGGCGGGGTCAAGGACGGTCCGCAGAAGGCGGAGCTGCGCCGTGGCGTCGACGTGCTGATCGCGACGCCGGGCCGGTTGCTCGACCTGATCAACCAGGGCGAGGTCGCGCTCGGGAAGGTCGAGATCTACGTGCTCGACGAGGCCGACCGGATGCTCGACATGGGCTTTCTGCCCGACGTCAAGCGCATCACCGCCAAGCTGCCGAAGGTGCGCCAGACGCTCTTCTTCTCGGCCACGATGCCGCCCGAGATCCGCGCCCTCGCCGGCGATTTGCTGCAGGATCCCGTCAGCGTCACCGAGGAGCGGTTGGCCGAGCCGGTGGACCTGGTGACCCAGCAGCTCTACTTCGTCGACAAGGCCGACAAGCGCGAGCTGCTCGACGAGCTGCTGCGCGAGACCTGCGGCGAGCGGGTGCTGGTCTTCTCCCGCACCAAGCACGGCGCCAACCGCATCGCCAAGGTGCTCGATCGGCGGGGCGTGTCGGTAGCGGCGATCCACGGCAACAAGTCGCAGAACGCGCGAACCCGCGCCCTCGCGGGCTTTCGCCGCGGCGACCTGCGGGTGCTGGTCGCCACCGACCTCGCCGCCCGGGGGCTCGACGTCGACGGCATCACCCACGTGATCAACTTCGACCTGCCCAACGAGCCCGAGACCTACGTCCACCGCATCGGGCGCACCGCCCGGGCCGGCGCCTCGGGGGTCGCGATGTCGTTCTGCGACGTCGAGGAGCGACCCTACCTGGTCGACATCGAGCGGCTGATCAAGCAGCACATCCCCCGGGAGCTCGACCACGGCCAGCCGCCGACCCAGCCGCCGCCGCCGCCGACCTCGCTCGATGGCCGGTCCCGTCCCTCCCGTGCGCGTCCCGGTGCGGGGTCCGCATCCAGCGACGGCCGCCGCGGCGAAGCCCAGGACACCCGCGGTCGCGGCCACCGCCGCGGCGGTGGCGGTCGCCGGGGCCGCGGCGGGCACCGGCCCGCAGCCAACCGTCGCACCTAAGGCGCGACCGGCCGATCGACCCGAGCCCCTTGGCCAGCCCTCGCACGGAGACACGCGCCCGACCGCGCGGGGGTTCATTCTGAAACGCGTTTCACCCTCCTCGTTCCCTGCCAATCCGCCTAACTTCCTGTAGATCCACGTCGACGATCTTGCGTCAGCTGGCATGAAAGGTGCTAATTCGCAAGAGAAACGCAAACGAAACAGGAGGGGTCACAATGGTCAGCCATGTATTCAGGCACCTTTTTCGAGGTCGGATCGTCGGTGGGATCGTTCGCGGCCTCGGAGCGGCGGTGCTGGCGGGGGTCGGATTTCAGATCGGATCGGATGCCTACAAGAGCATCAAAAAGCGGCCCAAGAAAGAAGAGGAAGTAGTCGAGCCCGAAGAGTACTAGTCGACTGCCTGATGGTGCTTGAACGGAGGCGGACAGCCCGCGGAGAGCTCGTGGTTGCCGTCAACAGGGGACGTTTGGCCTGGAGAACGCCCCTGATCCTGATGTTTCTGCTGCTCTACGGTTGCTCGGCCGCAGGTGTGTCGAGCGACGCAGGGGGAGCATTCGACGGCCCATCGAGCCGTGATGTTACCCCTCCATCTTGCGCCAGCCGGCTCCTGAAGGACGATGTCGTCAACGCGCGGGAGCTGGGTGGCCACCCACTGTCCGGAGGGCAGCACGTCGCGTGTCGCAAGCTGATCAGAGGCGGTGACCTGAGTCGGCTCTCCGAGGGCGGGTGCGCCGAGCTGGCCCAGCTCGGGATCAAAACGGTCGTCGATCTGCGGCAGGACGCCGTGCAGCAGCGCGAGCCGCCGCCAGCCTGCGTCTCCGGGCGAGTGGTCTCGGCCGCGCTGCCCAAGCTCCTGCCAGACACACCAGAGAACTATCTCGCGTTGATGAAGCACCAGGACGCCGTGGCGGCAGTGTTCTCGGCGCTGGGCGACGCCGGGAGCTACCCGGTGTACATCCACTGCGTCATCGGTCGAGACCGGGCGAGCTTCGTCACGGCGCTGGCGCTCCTGGCCCTGGGAGCCAGCCGCCAGACGGTTATCGACGAGTTCCAGCTCTCGGCCGCTGCGGGCGTTGCGGTGAAGCAGCCCTGCATCGAGGCTGTCCTGGACGAGGTTGAGAAACAGGGCGGAATCGAGACCTATCTCACCTCCTCCGGCGTGGAGGCCAGCCAGCTCGATACGCTACGCGCCGAGGCCACGACGAACTGAGGCAAAGACAATCTCGACCCGGATCGCGAAAGCGGGCAAAGGGGGATTGACGGCTAGCGGCCGACCGTCTTGATCTCGTGCAGCGCGTCCCAGACGGCCGCACTGCGCCACGCCTCGGCCGGCAGCTGGGCATCCCAGATCGCCACGCCCGACGGCTCGGCAAGCCCGCTGAGACAGTCGGTGATGTTGTCCAGGGCCGAGTGGCCGCCCCAGCGGCTCAGCCACCCGGGCATCCCCATCACGACTTGGTGTGCCTGGAATCCATCGTTCAGACCACGTCGCTGCTGGTAGGCGTAGTTCGCGATGCCCGCCCCATTCTTGTAGGTGTAGTCGTAGCCCATCACGTTGATCGCGTCGGCGTGACCGGCCCAGTCGGGCCACCAGTTGTGGTTGGGCACGCCGTAGATGCTGGAGGTCGAGTCGATGGTCAGCTTCTTGCCCCGAGCGTGAAGCTCCGACGCCAGCTCCTTGATGAATCGAGCGAAGTCGGGCCGATCCGCCGCGTATGGATCGGCGGAGTAGTCCTCTCCCTCGAAATCGATGTCCACGCCATCGAAGTTGCGGCGCTCGGCTTCGGCAACCAGATCGCCGATCAACGCGGCACGGTGGTCCTTGAAGGCGCTGCGAGCCAGCGGCCAGTCCCACTTGGTGTTGCTGTTGTAGATGCAGAGGTAGAGCTCGATGTCGTTGTCGTCGCAATACCTGCGAAACCAGGCCACGTCGGTGGCCGAAGCGGCGCCGGCCAGCTTGACGCCTCCGGTGCGTGTCGGGAGGTAGAACTGCAGCGCCAGGCGGGTGATGGTCTCGCGTGGAGGATGGGAGCCGTAGTTGGCCTGGAGCCGCCGCTTGGCGGCGGAGATGCCGTAGTGCGGCACCCAGGTGGTGACGTGGCGGCTGGTGGAGCTACGGGGCTCGTCGCCCTTGCCCGGGATCGGCCCCTCGTCAAATAGCGACCCCTCGCCTCCTGCCGGCTCCACCCCGCAGCCCAGCGTGAGTATGGCGAGGGTGGTCAATAGGAGGGAGCGCACGGCCATGTCGATCCTCTCGCGAGCTAGGACCCGTTACTCAATCGATCATCTCAGGGGTGAATGCCAACTACACGCAATACTCGGGCCATCGATTGGCAACCGGATTCTACGTAGTTGCGCTTCGGAGGTGGAAGATACGGTTGCCAGCCGCTCTAGCACCTCACGAGGAGCCACCCCAGAGCGAGAACGGCGATCCAGCCAGCAGAAAAGACGACCAGCATCTTCTTCCACCGCCCCTCGAACAGCTGCTTCGAGACCTGCACCACCCAGCTGCGGTTGAGCCAGATGTGAACCACCAGCAGCACGAGCACGATCAGTGAGAGATAGAGGTGAATCGTCGCCCACTCGTGCCGGTGGAGCCCCAGGAAGAACTTGTCCTCGCGCGGGACTCTGCCCCCCTTGGGGATCACGAAACCCAGGAGGACACCGACGATCGAGATCGAGCAGAGGTCGATGAAGAGCAGGACGTCGATCAGGTACTTCAGCGCCACTCTCTGGCTCATGCTTCGCCCTCGTGCAGTCGCCGTTTCATCGCCTTGTCGCTACGACGCGTGACCCATCTTCGATGGCTTCTTCGCGGGTGAGAGCCGGCCCGCCTTGAGACGCTCGACCGTCCCCGAGACGGTGCCGGCATAGGTCAGGTAGACCTCGATCCCGGCCGCCTGGAGCGCCTGGAAGGCCTTCGGTCCGACATTTCCGGTGATCAAGGCCCGTGCCCCCAGCTCGGCCAGCCGCTGGGCCGCCCGCGGGCCGGCGCCGTGCTCTGCCTCGGACGCCTGCTGGTTGTCGTGCGCCTGTACCTCGCCGGTCTCGGTATCGACGATCACGAACCACCTGGCCCGCCCGAAGCGGGGGTCGATGCGGCTGGAGATCGTACCGTTTTCGGCGGTGACCGCTGCCTTCATCGGTCAGTCCTTTCGATATCAGTGTTCGCCATCTCTGCCGCTCGCCTGCTCCTTGCAGGAGTCCGTCCTGCCCCACGGCTATCTCATCATCGTCAACAGGCGCTTGCCCCTGATCTGACGGAACGTCGCCCCCTGGCTCACGCAACGCAGGGCCAGCTCCGGATCCGTCACCAGGGTGCCAGAGATCGCATCGATGCCGAGCTCGAACAGCAGCGGCGACAGCGGCGTAGAGTCGCCCAGGACCACCACGTAGGCTCCTGGGCGACAGAGCGCGAGGATCTCTTCGATCGTGTGGTTGGTGAAGGTGGCCCCGGTGACACCGACGACGTCAGCCCGGGGAATCAGCGCCGCTGCTTCGCTCTCCGGGTGGTCATCGTCCTGGGGGTTCTTCTCGATCACCCAGAGCTCCTTGGCGATCTTTCGCAGCGTGGGGATGAAGGGGAAGTGGCCGACGATCGCGACTCTCTTGCCCGCTCCCTTGTCGGCGAGCAAGTCCCCGGCGTTCAGCTCGACGCAGCGGTGCTCATCGACGTCGAGCAGTGAGTTGAGCGTGGCCATGCCGATCGAGGCTTCGGGCAGGCTCTCCGAGTAGGACAACCTGGCAAGCTCACCGACGTTCTTGTCGAGCAAGTCCCCCGGATCCGTCACCAGCGGCTTGGACAGCGGTCTCTGCTTCAGCGCGTCTCTCGGGAGCGTCGACGCGAGACCGCAGCGTCGGGTGAGGACCGCGGTATGAAAGAGCCCCAGGCGGACGTCTCTTACGTCTGCATCGAGGTTCAGCGTGTCCAACAGACCGTCCAGAATTCGCATCTCGGTTTCCCTTGTCG
>JAUVBO010000277.1 GCA_030591195.1 Pseudomonadota bacterium | reverse complement strand
CGGCGCCCTGCTCAGCAGCGCCGCGGTCTCCCTGGCGCTGCTCCTGCCGCTGTAGCTCCTCAGGCGGCGGGCTTGGGTAGCATCCGCTCGGTGCGCTCGACGAGCACCTCGAGCGCGCGACCGTCGGTGTGGGCCTTGGCCAGCGCGATCTCGTCGTCGCGTTGCTCGAGGATCCCCTCTTCACGGAGCCACTCGATCGCGATCTTGACCAGCGGCATCTGGCAGGTCTCGTAGCGGCGAAGCTCGCCGGTGAGGTACCAGCGATGAAGCTGGCCGAGGACCTCGGCGGCGGCCGTCTGCTGCGGCAGCGGCCCGGCCCGCAGCATCAGCAGCGCCTCGGCGGTGGCGCGGTGGGACTCGATCAGGTTCTCGACCAAGCCGGCGAGCAGGGCGATCGGTTCCTCGGCCGCCGGCGCCAGATCGAAGCGGTCCTGTTCGTCGCGGGTGATCAGCTGGAGCTTCTCGAGGCGGCGATAGGTGTGCTCGCTGAGCTCCTCGATCTGCTGGCCGGCGTGGTTGACGAAGTGCAGCCGGACGAGGCTGCCGGCGAACCGGGCCGCCTCATCGACGGTCTGGCGGGCGAAGGGGGCTTCGCCGTGACGGCGCAGGGCGCGCAGCACCATCGCCACCAGGGCCGGGGAGATCAGGTGCTGCATCAGCTGGTTCTTGTAGTACTCGAGGCGGATGCGCTGCATCTCCTCGGAGACGTAGATCCGGTCGTGCTCGCCGCCAAAGATGCGGATCGCGGCGTCCCGCCCGAGCATCTCGACCGCGCGCTCGATCACCGCGTCGGACAGCTCCTCTTGCTCGCCGACGCCGGAGACGAAGCGGGCGTTGCCGGTGCGAGCGACCTGGGCGATGACATTCGCCGCTTGCCGCAGGGTCGGCTCGCGCACGCCTCGCGTGCCCGGGGCGAGGAGCGCCGCGGCACACACGGACGTCGGCGTCACCGCCGTGACCACGCCGGCGCCCGAGATGGCGTGGAAGCCGAGGCTGCGGATCGCCCGCTGGCGGGTCTCCGGCGGCGCCTCGTCATCGTAGCCGCGCTGGGCGAGGAACTCGCCGACGTCGATCGGCTCGCCGAACTGGACGTTGACGTAGCCGTAGGAACGCTTGGTCCGCACCACCTTGCCCGCGCGGAAGAGCCCCCGGACGCTCTCCGGGCGCTTCGTGCCGCCGGTCAGCTCGCGGGTCAGCGAGGTCAGCTCGACCAGCCGCTCGTAGCCGATCGACACCGGCACCACGTGAGCCCGCGGCGCTTCCTTGCGCGTCACCGCATCGGCGATCATCGCCAGCAGCCCGAGCCTCGGCGGCATCAACCGTCCGGTGCGGGTGCGGCCGCCCTCGATGAACACCTCGATGTTGTGCCCCTCCTTGAGCACCTCGCTGACGTAGGCCTGCAGCAGCGCGGCGTAGAGGTCGTCGCCGTGATACCGGCGGCGGATGAAGAACGCCCCGGAGGTGCGGAAGAGCCAGCCGAGGGGCCAGAAGGAGAGGTTGGCGCCGGCGGCGATGTGGGGCGGGAGCAGATCGCGCGCCACCAGCAGGTCCGACATCACCAGGTAGTCGACGTGGCTGCGGTGGCTCGGCAGGTAGATCAGCGGCCCGCTCTTGCCGGCCTCGCGCACCCGCTCGATCCCCGTCTCGTCGACCTCGAAACCTTCGAAGATTCGCCGCCAGACCCAGCGTATGATCCGCGACAGCCGGTGCACCCCGCGCGGGTGGAGCTGGGCCTGCATCTTCTTCAGCGTCCGCCAGGCCTGCTTGCGGACCCGCTTGGCGGACTGCCGGGTGCTCTCCGCGCGCTGCTGCATCGCCGTCCGGACCTCGGGGCGGTCGAGGATCCGGCGACGGATCTGGATGAAGTGGGCCCGGTGGGGCCCGAGCCGCACCCGGCGCTCGGCCTCGATCCGCTCGAGCAGCTCGCCACGCAGCTGCTCGGCGAGCTGCTCGTCGCCACCTGCGTCACCGCCCGCCTGCTCGCGCTCGGCGAGGTAGTCGGCCAGTGACAGGGGCTCGCAGACCACCGCCAACGAATCGCTGGCGTGGCGCAGCACCTGCCAGAACCGCCGCAGCAACCGCGGCTCGTCCTGGTTGCCGATCAGCCGGTCGAGACCACTGAGCCAGCCCTTGGCGGCGCGGATCTTGTGCGACCCACGCCAGAGCACGGTCATCGGCACCAGCATGATCGGCCGGTCCGAGGTGCGTTGGGCCTCGATCAGCGCCTCGAGGTAGGGACCCTTGAAGTCCGGCGGCGGCACGAGGCTGTGGTTGCGCAGAAAGATCGACGAGCTGCGGTGGGCGCGGGTCAGCCGTCGCAGGGTGTCGATCGGCTCACGCCGGTCGCGGCCGAACCAGCGGCGGAAGAGTAGCCGCACGGGAATCCAGAAGATCATCCGCAGGCCGTTGGCGAAGCGAGCCAGGGGCAGGCCGTGCACGGTGCAGGCGTAGTTGAAGTAGAGAAACTCGAGCGTGTGCCGCAACCGGAGGATATAGACCACCGTGCCGAGCTCGGCGGCCTTGCGGATCGTCTCCACCCCTTCCGTAGGAAAGAAGACCTTGGAGAAGAACAGCCGCGCGAAGAAGCGGCCGAGCAGCCCCCAGCGATGCAGCGCGGCGCCGACGTGGGGGGTGCGGTCGGGGGGGGGGGCGGTGATCGACTCCCTTCGCGAGATGGTGGACGTGGCGTCGGCCGGGAGCACCCCGGGCACGGCCTCCTCGCCGGGCTCCTGCGCGACGATCACCTTCGCGCGGCCCCTGTCAGCCGGACCATCGAGCACTGGAGGCTCCGTCGTCACTTCTTTTCCCCCAAAGGCACACCACCGAGGCGATCCGCGACAAACCGGGCGACGATGACGCAACGCGTCGCAAGTGGCTGGTTTGTCAGGGCAAACTAGCGCCGCGCGGGCCTCATTTCAACTGCGAAGATCTCCGCTATTGCACGGGCTGGAGGCAGCCGAAGCTGATCTCGATCTTGCCGCCGTCCATCATCGAGCAGGCCGCGGGGCAGAAGGTCGCCTGGGTCGGGCTGTCGCGGTCGTCGTAGTAGAAGCCGCGGCGGGTTCCACAGGCCGCCTCGTCGGTCACCGGGCTGAAGAGGGTCGCCTGAGCTCCCTGGAGGTAGGCGATCTGCACTTGGTCGGGGTTGATGCGCTGGCCAACCGGCGGGGCGGGCATGGCGTAGGCGCAGGGCGGCCGGGCGGTCTTGGCCACCGAGGCGGCAAGCTCGTCGAAGATCGGTTTCCAGTCCGTGCGGCAGATCTGGAACTTGCTCCCGCCGGTCTCGGCGCTGAGCTGGAGGTAGACCGAGCCGATCCGCGCGCCGGTGGCGCAGCCCCGCTTGGCCTCGGTCCCATAGGCGACGATGCTGTGGAAGATGAAGCCGTCGTCGAAGCCCCCGAGGGCCGCGAGCTCGTCGCGGAACCAGTCGGCCGACTTGAAGCTGTTGTCGTCGCTGACGGCGACGAAGGTCTTGGTCGCGCCAGGGCGGAGGAAGTCTCCGTAGTCCGGGTAGCTCTGGATCACGCTCGACAGCCCGTTGGTGCTGCCGACGAGCCGCTTGACGTGGCGGTAGCGCTCGCCGTCGGTGCAGCTCGGACCGCCGAGGGGTGGCGGGACGCAGATCTTTTTGCCGTCGGCGACCATCACCACCCGGTAGTCGAGATCCTGCGTGGCGATGAAGGTGGCGAAGGCGTTGAGGTTCTGCTGCACCCACGCGGTCTCCTCGCTCATGCTGCCGGAGGTGTCGACGAACCAGACGATGTCCACGCCGCCACCGATCAGCTCGGCCTCCCCACCGACCGATGCGCAGACCGGCCAGGGCGGGGGGGGCGCCATCGCCTGGGAATGGGCGCCGAAGCCGCGGGCGCAGGCGGCAGCGCAGTCTGGGTCCTCGCAGTCGGTGGCGCCGTCGGCGTTGTTGTCGATCCCGTCGTTACAGGCGACCTCCACGCCGGCCGTCGAGCCGATCATCGTCAGATCGCCGGTGCAGCCGCCCACGCCGATGGTCGCTGCCAGACACAGGGCGGTGGCGGTCGAGGGGGCCGATCGTAGGTTCATCTCAGCTCCGTGAGCGGTTGGTGACTCGCGAGGTGATGCAAGGAGCGTGCTGAAATGATTGCCTCGCGATCTCCGCCGGTTGCCTCTGGTGCAACCTCCTGTCGGCGGCAAGCACTTGCCAGCAAGCGGGGTGTGCGGCCCCACTTGCCTCGTGGCTGTCGATCTTGCCGAGGACCCGTGGTACCAACGCGGCCGGCATGCCAAGGAGCTGCTCATGTCGCGTGATCCCCGCTATGACATCCTCTTCGAGCCGGTGCGCATTGGCCCGGTGGTGGCGAAGAACCGCTTCTATCAGGTCCCCCACTGCAACGCCATGGGGCACCGGATGCCGCGAGCCCACGCGGCGATGCGCGGCGTCAAGGCCGAGGGGGGCTGGGCGGTGGTCTGCACCGAGGAGTGCGAGATCCACCCGAGCGGCGATCTCTCGCCCGACATCGAGGGTCGCCTGTGGGACGACCGGGACGTACCAGCGCTGGCGCTGATGGCCGAGGCGGTCCACCGCCACGAGGCGCTGGCGGGGATCCAGCTGGCGCACAACGGCGTCTCGGGCCCCAACCTCTATAGCCGGCTGCCGCCGCTGGCCCCTTCCCACCAGCCGGTCAAGCGGCTGGTGCCGGTGCAGGCGCGGGCGATGACCAAGGCCGACATCCGCGCCTTCCGCCGCTGGCATCGTTCTGCCGTGCTCCGCGCCCGGGATGCCGGCTTCGACATCATCTACGTCTACGCCGGCCACGACCTCTCGCTGCCGATGCACTTCCTGCAGCGCCGTCGCAACCACCGCACCGACGAGTACGGCGGCAGCCTCGAGAACCGCGCGCGGTTGCTGCGCGAGCTGCTCGAGGAGACCAAGGACGCGGTGGGCGACAGCTGCGCGGTGGCCCTGCGCCTGGCCGTGGACGAGCTGCTCGGGCCGGACGGGATCTGCGCCGAGGGCGAGGGTCGCGAGCTGGTCGAGATGCTCGCGGAGCTGCCCGACCTGTGGGACGTCAACGTCAGCGACTGGAGCAACGACTCGGTCAGCTCGCGCTTCGCCGCCGAGGGCTACCAGGAAGCGCAGATCTCCTTCGTCAAGCAGCTGACCAGCAAGCCGGTGGTCGGCGTCGGCCGCTTCACCTCGCCCGACGCGATGGTCGCCCAGCTACGCCGTGGGGTGCTCGACCTGATCGGCGCCGCGCGGCCGTCGATCGCCGATCCGTTCCTGCCGGCCAAGGTCGAGCAGGGGCGGATCGACGAGATCCGCGAGTGTATCGGCTGCAATGTCTGCGTCTCGGGAGACTTGACCTGCACGCCGATCCGCTGCACCCAGAACCCGACGATGGGCGAGGAGTGGCGCCGCGGCTGGCACCCCGAGTGGATCGAGCCGAGGGAATCCGAGCGCTCGATCCTGGTGGTCGGCGCGGGCCCGGCCGGGCTGGAGGCAGCGCGGGCCCTGGGACAGAGGGGCTACGCG
>JAUVBO010000436.1 GCA_030591195.1 Pseudomonadota bacterium | reverse complement strand
TTCTGTTCGACCTGGCCACCGATGGCCAAGGCGACGTGGTGCTGACCGGCACCTTCAAGGGCGCGATGGACTTCGGCGACAACGCGTTCCACTCGACCTTCTCGGCGATGTATCTCGCCAAGCTCAGCGGCGACGGCGATGACATGTGGGCCCGCCAGGTCGGCGGCAGCGAGGACGACGTGAGCGCGCGTTCCATCGGCATCGGTCCCGACGACAGCGTGGTGATCGGCGGTCGATTCTGGGGCGCCGCGGACTTTGGTGGCGGCGAGCTCTCGTCACCGTCCGGCAACTGGGACTTTGTCGTCGCCAGGTATCACCACTAGAGACGCACAGCTCGTGCGGCCACAAATGGAATGCCGATTCAGGGTCTTCGGCTTACAATCTGTGTGAGACCTGACGCCAAGCTTCATGAGGGTTGTGCTGTTGCGAATGAGAGCCTTCTACATCGTCTCCGGGGCGAGCCTGCTGGTCCTGGTTGGAGCCTGCTTTCCGGAGCGGGCAGGCATCCACGTCAAGAGCCCCGGGCTCGACTCGGGCACCGCAGAAGACGCCGCGCCCGGCGATGGATCAGATGGCGGCACTGCGGACCGGGGCCTGCTCGACACGCGCGTCTCTGATGGCGCCTCGCGCGATGTCTCGTCAGATCCGGACAGCGCGACCCGGCCCGACGCGAGCAGCCCTCCGGACACCGGACCGGGCATCGACACCTATGTTCAGAGCGGGACGCCCCTGGACGAGCGCCTCGACGTCGCCGAGCTCGACGTGGGCGAAGCGGTGCGCAGCGGCGTGAGCAACTGGCGGATCTGGGGCAGAGGGAACCTGGCCATCGCGCCGGTGTTCACGGTGCCGCTCGACGACGGCCAGACCCTGGTCGGCTACACCGTCAGCGGCAGCAACGCGCGGGTGGCGCGCCTCGGCGCGACCGACCAGCTGGTGACGGTTCACAACCTCGCCGACGCGAGGGAGCTGCGCGGTCTCGCCGCCGAACCCGACGGGCGCTTCGCCGCCCTGCTCTGGGACGACGCGAGTGACGCGATCTTCGTGCACCGCTACGAGGCCGACGGCAGCGAGCTCTGGGTCGAGGAGCTGAGCAACTCGACCAACGTCCCCGACGACTTTGGAATCGGCGACAGCCGCATGGCCTATGGCAACGGTCGCTACGGCGCCTACTACCATGTGCACTCGGACACCGGTCACGAGGGAGACACGCTCAAGTGGGTGAACGCCGAGACGGGCGCCGAGAGCACCGGCTGGAGCTGGGGTTGCTCGCACAGCATGAGCGCCTTGCTGCGCTTTCATCAGGGGAGCTCGAGCTTCGAACCGGTCTGCGTCACCGACTGCTACCCGGGCACCTCGGGCTCCTTCGCCGAAAACGCCCGAGGTGGGATCTATCTGAACCACAGCATCGGGCCAGTCCTGGAGGTCGACGCCGCCTGCAACGGCTCGGTGGCCGGCGAGCTCGGGGGCCTGGCCCCGGCCGGTTCCGCGGGCTGGCGTCTGGTCTTCAACGCCCACCAGAACCCCATGGAACCGGGCCAGGGGACCTACGACCGGACCACCATGAACCAGGACATCGGCCTCGCCGTGCTCACCAGCAACACCAGCTACGAGGCAGTGCAGTGGTTGACCAGCACCCCTGACATCGACGAGGCAGACGCGAGCATCGCCCCCTGGCAACCCGCGGGAGACAGCACCGAGCAGTACGTCGTCGGCTGGGCCGAACCCGGTTCGCCGTACGTCTACAAGCTCGCGCGCATCGACGCGACGGGGATTTTTCTGGAGGCGCCCACCGACATCTCGGCGCTGGCGCAGTGGGGACGTCGCGACGATCCCATGCGTCGGCACAGCAACGGCGATGTGGTCTGGGCCTGGTTCACCAGCGCCGGCAGCAGCACCCTCAAGTTCGCGCGCCTGCGCGCCGGCGGCAGCTGAGCCCGATCACTCTTCTTTGAGAAACCGCGAGATGCTGACGTCGAGCTGGCTGCGCACCAGCCCGAGCAGGCTGTCGAGTTCCTGGCCCTTGAGCCCGCTGCGCTCGGACAGCCGGCGCCGGGTCTCGTCGAGGATACGCGTGCGCGCCTGGGCGACCCTGCGGGCCGCGGTGGAGCGGTGCACGTGGTAGGCGACGCCGAGCTCGTCGATGTTGAGGCCGTCGAGGTAGTGCAGCTTGAGCAGGTTGCGTTCGTCGGTGGCCAGCTCGGCGAGGGTCGCCTCGAAGGCCTCGCGGAACTCCTCGCTGTAGTGCGCCTTGAGGTAGGCGAGCTCGGGATCGAGCGCTGGCGTGCGCAGGTTCTCGTCGATCTCCGTGCCGCCGAGGGGCTGACCACGGCGCTTCAGGTCCAGGGCCATGCGCAGCGCCACGACGCGGAGCCAGGCACCCAGCGGGCCGCGGCCGCCGTACTCGCAGATCTTGGGCCGCTCGGCCGCGCTGGCGGTCACGAACAGCTTCTCGCGTAGCCGCTGGCGCAGCTCCTCGACCTCACCGCGATCGCGGGTCACCCGGGCGATGTAGCCCGCGACCTGAGGCAAGAAGTGCTCTTCAAAGGCGGCGATGGCTCGATCTTCGCCGAGCGCGCAAGCGCAGGCCAGGTACAGCTCGTCGACCTTGAGCTCGTCGAGCGCGCTGTCGAGGTCGGCGTCGTCGGCCAGAAGCTGCTTCAGGTGTGCTGCGAGCTGCTCCTGGGAAACCTGCAGCCCGGGCCACGCCAGCTCGCCGCTCTCGATGGCCTGTTCGAGCGCGCTCATGCGTCCACCAGCTCGAGAAAACGGTAGTATACGCCCGTGTCTTGCCTTGACGAAATGCAGGTCCTCGATCTCATCGAGGGACGGCTCTCTTTCGACGCCGAGGTCGCGTCCAAGGCGCACCTCGATCGCTGCGACGACTGTCGCCAGCTGGTCGCCGAGACCGCCCGCTCCATCGCCGCCGAGCGCGGCGGCAACAGCTGGAGCCAGCGCGATTCGATCGCTCGCTACGTACTGCTGGACGTGATCGGCGCGGGCAGCATGGGCGTGGTCTACTCGGCCTACGATCCGCAGCTCGATCGCAAGGTCGCCCTCAAGGTGCTCCGGGCCCGCGGGCGCAGCTCGGCCAGCGAGCTGGCCCAGGGTCTGCTCGGTGAGGCCAAGGCCATGGCCCGGCTCGACCACCCGGCGGTGGTCGCGGTCCACGATGCCGGCGTCACCGAAGAAGGCCAGGTCTACGCCGTCCTCGAGCACGTCGAGGGGGTGACCCTGCAGCAGTGGCTCGCCACGACCCCGCGCGACTGGCGTGCGGTCGTGGACCGCTACCACGAAGCCGGCAAAGGGCTGGCCGCCGCGCACCGGGCCGGCATCGTACACGGCGACTTCAAGCCCGAGAACGTGCTGGTGGGAGACGACGGCCGGGTGCGCGTCACCGACTTCGGTCTGGCGCGACCGATGGCGCCCGACGCGGAGCCAGGCGTGGTGCCAGAGTTCGACCCGCCGCTCAACGTCGGCGACAGCACCCCGCCGCGGGTGGGCGGGACCCCGGCCTACATGGCGCCCGAGCTGTTCGCAGATCAGCCGCCGAGCGCGCAGTCCGATCAGTTCAGCTTCTGCGTCGCGCTGTACCAGGCGCTGTATGGCGAGCGCCCCTTCGAGGGCAAGACCGTGTGGGCGATCGCCGTGCAGGCGCGCGACGGCAAGGTACGACCTCCGCCTCGCCGCTCTGACGTCCCCGGCGCCGTTCGTGCCGTGCTCCTGCGTGGGCTGGCCGCCGACCCAGGCCGGCGCTTCCGCTCGCTCGAGCGGCTGCTCAAGGCGCTCACCGCGGCGCGACACCGGCTGCGTCGACGCGTGTCGCTGGGGGCGCTGGGTCTGGGTGCGGTGCTGGTGGTGGCCCTCGGCCTGCGCGAGCTGTCCCGGCGGCAGCAGATCTGCTCGGGGGCAGAGGCGCGGCTGGTCGGGGTGTGGGACGACGATCGCCGGCAAAGCCTGCGCGCGGTCTTCGAGCGCAGCGGTGCGGCTTTCGCTACCGACGCCTGGCACGGGGTGGTGCGGGCCCTCGATGCCCACACCGCGAGCTGGGTCGCCGTGCGCGGCGATGCCTGTCGCGCCACCTGGGTGCGCGGCGAGCAGAGCGAGGACAAGCTCGACCGGCGCATGGAGTGCCTCGACGGACAGCTGCAGCAGCTCGATGCCCTGGTCGAGGTGTTCGCCGACGCCGATCGCGGGGTGGTCGCGCGCTCGGTCGAGGCCGCGCTTGGTTTGCCGGCGCCTGCGGACTGCAGGGGTCAGCTGAGCGCACGGGAGATCGATCCGCCCCCCCAGGACCCGGCGCTGCGAGCCCGGGTCGAGGGCGCGCGGAAGGTCCTGGCGCAAGCCAAGGCGCTCGAGAAGGCCGGGCGCTACAGCGCGGCGACCGAGCTGGTCGAGCGCGTGCGCACCGAGGTCCCCGGCATTGGCTGGTTGCGTCTCGAGGCCGAAGTACTCGCACTCACCGGTCGGGTCGCCGGGCGGCTCGGCGACAGCACGCGCGCTGGCGCGGTTCTGCAGCAGGCCGCCGAGCTCGCGCTGGTCGGGGGCTACGATGAGCTGGCGGCCCGGGCGTTTCTGGATC
>JAUVBO010000156.1 GCA_030591195.1 Pseudomonadota bacterium | reverse complement strand
GGCGTGGTCGTCAACCCGACCCCGGCCAAGGTGATCAACCTCAGCTTCGGATCGCCCGGCTACGGACGGGTGCTCTCCGACGCCATCGGCGCTGCGATGCAGGCCGGCGTGATCGTCATCGCCGCCGCGGGCAACGACACGGTGGACGCCAAGGACATCTACCCCGCAGCGGTGCCCGGCGTGCTCACCGTCGGTGCCACCGACTACGACGGCCGGCTGGCGCCCTACTCCAACTTCGGCCAGGTGGTCGATCTGGTCGCGCCAGGCGGCTACCTCGGCATGCGGCTACCCTTCTCGCACGAGGGCCAGGAATACAACGCCGGGATCATCTCGACGATGTACGAGGCGGCCACCGGCGAGTACATCTACCACCTGACCGAGGGAACCTCCCAGGCGGCCCCGATCGTCGCCGGCGTCGCATCGCTGCTGGCCGCCATCGACCCGTCGATCACCCAGGAGACCGTGGCCAAGACGCTGATCTCCTCCGCCAACTCGGCCGGGCGCTGCGCTCAGGGCTGCGGCGCCGGCATGCTCGACGCCCAGGCGGCGCTGGCGGTGCTGGCGCCTGGCGGCCCCCAGCAGCCCGAGCAGCCGCCCGGCGACGTCTATGGCGTGGCCTGTGCGGTGTCGCCGACGACCGCCGACCAGCCCGCGCCGCTGGCGTGGCTGCTGGGCCTCGGCCTGCTGCTGCTCGTGCGCCGCTCCATCTCCTAACCCCCCGACTCGAGCAGGAGGTCAGCGCTGGGACAACCAGACGCAGGCGCGTCGCACGCGGCTGTCGCAGGCGCGGCGGAACAGATCTCGCGCCCGGGCCGGGTCCTTGCTCACCCCCTGGCCCTCGCGATACAGGTGTCCGAGCAGCAGGCACGACTGGCCGTGGCCATCGCCACAGGCCTTGTTGAACATCGCCGCCGCCTCCTTCGGGTCCTTGGTCGCCACCCCGCCACGCAGGTGCAGCACCCCGAGCAGGTAGCAGGCCTGGGCCTCGCGGCCGGTGCACGCCCGTCCGAGCAAGGCCACCGCCTTCTTGTTGTCGCGCTCGACCCCCGCGCCGCGGATGTAGACGCTACCGAGAGCAACGCAGCCGAGGTACGCCCGGCGGTCGCAGGCCTTCTGCCACAGCTTGGCCGCGCTGGCCGCGTCCTTGTCGACCCCGCTGCCCTGGGCGCGAAGCGCGCCGAGCGCGATACACCCGAGCATCTGGTTGCGCCGGCACAAGCCGCCGAACAGCTCGGCGGCCCGCTTCGGATCAGCGGACACGCTGCCACGCCCCTGGACGTAAATATCCCCCAGGCCAAGGCAGGCGCGGGGGTCGCGCTTCTTGCGGCAGAGGCGCTCGAGGATCGCCACCGCCTTGGGTGCGTCGACGCCATCGTAAACCTCGGCGAGGGCCAGACAGGCCGCGGGGCTGCGCTTGCAGGCCACCTCGAGCCGCTCGGCGAGCGAGGGCCAGCGGAGAAACTCCCGGATCCGCAGCCGGGTCAACATCGCCTGGGCGGCGCTCCAGACGCTGCTCTCGCGGCTGCGGCGCCCAGTACGGGCGGCGACATGGGAAGCGAGCAGGAAGGCCGCGTCGACGGCGCCGCGCCTCTCGAGGAGTCGCGCCTGCTCGAGGCAGGCGCGGCTGCCCTTGGCTGGACAGGGCGGCGGCCACTTGAGCGCGGAGATGTCGACGCCCGTCCCGGGGCGGGGCGGGATCACGGCCGTCAGGTGCGCCTCGAAGTCCTTGCGCACCGCCCTGAGCAGCAGCGGGTAGTCGGCGTGCTCGGCGATCCAGTAGCGCCCGGTGCCCCGGTCGCCCCGGGCCACGAGGGCCGGCAGATCGATCGGGCGATCCTGGCCGACCCACGGACGGAGGGTGGCCCGGTAAAGGGTCCGCCCCTCCCGCCGCAGCTTCGCCCGTTGCGCGGCCGAGACGTCGTACCAGTCGATCGCCCCCTGCTTGGCGAGGGCCGCGTAGACCCGGCGGCTGACCCAGATCGAGGTCGTCTTGATCGTCTGGTGCCCCTCGCCGACCCCGTAGAGGTCCGAGTGCTGGGTCGACTGGGCGAGCACCTCCCGGGGGATCACGCGGATCCCACGGCGCCCATCGTCAGCGCGCCAGCCGTAGACCAGGTGTGGCCGCCGTGCCCGGACGAACAGCTCGAACCGCTGGGTCTCGCGACCCTTGATCCGCAGCTCGTAGAGCAGACGCGTGCCGGCCTGCATCCAGGTCGGCCTAGCCGGGGGCGCGGGCAACGCCGCCACCGATGGCAGCTTCTGCTGCGGTAGTGCGACGACCTGGATCCGGCGCGCCCCGTCGACGTCGCTGAAGACCGTCGCGTGGTCGCCGGCCACGCCGACTACCGTCCGCTTGCTGATCGCTCCGCCGGCCACGAGCACGCCGTCGGCCGCGCGGTAGAGCCGCCAGGCAGCTCGGCTGCCGGCGAAGAGGTACCCCTGATCCTCGCCGAGGAAGGACGGCGCGGGCCCCTCAGGCCAGCGCTGCTGCCAGCGGAGCAGGCCGGTGGCCGGGTCGATCAGCCCGACGAACGGCGTGCCGTCGTCCAGCGCCCCACTGGCCAGCAGACCCGACTTTGCCGCGCGGGTGCGGACCAACGACCCCGCAGGCGCGCGCCAAACGAGCTTGCCGGTGTCGGCCCGGTAGGCGGCGATGACGCCGGTCTCCGGTCGGGCGATCACCACCGAGCCGACGGCGTCGACCTCGTAGGAGGAGGCACGAGAGAACGGAATGCTCCAGAGCGGCGCCAGCGGCGCGGGGGCCTTCTGCGGCCGATCTGCGGCGGGGAGCAGCTGGGCGACGAGCGCCTCGGGGCGGCCGCCCTTCATCCTGAGCACGTAGGCCAGCAGGCCCCGCGGCGTCTGCCCGAGCGCCTCGAACGGCGAGCCGTCGAGAGCGAAGCTTCGCAGCACCTTGCCGCTGGTGGCGTCGAGCACCACCAACCGCTTGTTGTCCTCGCTGGTCACCACCCGGTTGCCGACGACCTTGGTGATGTACAGCCGCCCGCTGGCCTTCCACGACCACACCGGCGTGCCGGTAGCCAGCGACAGGGCGCTGATCCCCCGCTCGCCCTTGCAGACCAGCACCCCGGGAGCGGTGAACAGCCGCAGGGGCTCACCCTTGGTGGGGCAGTCGTGCAGGCGGGTCCAGTGAACCCGCGAGGCGGCGTCGAGGGCGACGTAGCGGGCCTTGACGCCCTGGCCGCTGTCGACGAACGAGACCACGACGCTGCGATCGGCGGTGGTGACGATGTCTGCGACCGTCGGGCCCTGCTTCGGCCCGGCGAACGAGATCTCCGCCAGCGGCCGCGTGGGCAACGCCGGCTTGGAGCTCCTGCGCGAGCGGGCGTCAGGCGTCGGGCAACCGGTCGCCGCGACGAGCAGAGTAGCGGCCAGCGCGGCGAGCAGCGTGCAGCGGGTCATCGGGCAAGGGTCCTTTCTCGTCTCGGGTGCCAGGGGACAGTAGCACGCCGTCACCGCGACACAGCGATCGGCTGAGACCTGCTATGATCGGTGAATGGGGCGGCGGATCGCGAACGGCTCGAGCATGATGGCGGCGCTGACGATCGTCATCCTCTCGTCGGCCGCGAGCTGCCGCTTCGACACCAGCGGGGTGAGGGTCAACCGCCCCCTGGCCGACCTCGGCACCGAGCCGGCGCCTCGCGAAGCATCGATCACCGACGGCAGCCAACCCGACCTCCCGCCCCCGGACGGGCTGACCCCCGACATGCTGCTCCCCGACGGGCCGACCCCCGACATGCTGCTGCCCGACGGGCCGACCCCCGACGGGCTGCTGCCCGACGGGCTGCTGCCCGACGGGCTGTTCTGTCCTCCCAACTGCGGCGGCTGCCCCGGCGGCGACTGCCAGGTCGAGTGCAGCCAGGGCTGCACCTGCCCCGCGGGCTGGCCCTGCCGGATCGACTGCACCGGCGGCTGCAGCGGCAACATCGACTGCGGCGATGCCAGCAGCTGCGAGGTGATCTGCCCCGCGGGGACCTGCAGCGGCAACATCGACTGCGGCAACGCTGCCTCCTGCACTGTCGACTGCGGCGACTACGCCTGTAGCGGCAACGTCCGCTGCGGCAAGGCGATCAGCTGCTGCGTCAGCTGCGCCAAGGAGGCCTGCGTCGGCGACGTTGACTGCTCCAGCGCCGGGACCTGCGTGGTCGACTGCCAGCACCCGAGCGCCTGCGACGGCGATGTCCTGTGCCCTCCCCACTGCAGCGACCAGTGCGGCCCCGGCGACGGCTGCGGCAGCTGCTGAGGTGGCGGCCTGGCCGGTCACGGCCAGCGGACGCGGTGTAGCCGACCGTCCTCGGCGAACGTCGCGCCGGCGAGACGAATCGCGGTAATGATCGCGGCGTTCATGTCACCCTGCTTGCGCCAGCGGGAGAGGCTGACCGCCTCGCCCTCGCCCAGGCCGAGCGCCAGCGTGGTGCCGAGGCCGAGCGACCAGGACTCGATCGTGCGGAAGGGAATCTCCCGGCGGTCCTGGCCCTGGATCAGCACCAGCCCACCAACCCGCACCGGCCAGACGAAGGCCGCGCTGCCGAGCGCCAGCGCGCCGAGACCGCCGACGACGGTCACCAGCAGCCGCAGCCCGATGTCGCTGGGGTAGCTTCGCGGGGAGGAGATGCTCATCGTCCGCTCGACCCTAGCAGCGTGCTAGCCCCGTTTGGTGCTTTTTACTTCGATCATTGTTCCCTATCCTTGCGGGCAGAGATGAGCGACCAACGACGAACCGCCAGCGATAGCCCGCCGCCCGCCTTCGACCTCAAGGGGACCGTGCTCTCAGCCACCGTCCTGCGACTTCACACCGACGACGTCGATCGCATCGAGCGCGAGCTGAAGCAACGCACTGCCCAGCTGCCACACTTCTTCGACAGCGCCCCGGTGGTGCTCGACTGCGGGGCGCTGGCGGGGGGCCTGCCCTTCGCGGCCCTCGCCGAGGCGCTGCGCCGCTGCGGCCTGGTCCCGGTGGGCGTGCGCAACGTCGGGTCAGCCGGACCCAAGGCGGTGGCTGCCGGCTTCGGGCTGCTCAAGGAGGCCCCCCGTCCACGGGCAGCACGCCCCGACGCGACGGCGGGGGCCGCCCGATCCCGGGCCGGGCAACCCAACGCCCCCGATCGCCCGCCGGTGCGTCAGGAGGCCACCGCGGTGGCAACGCCGGCGCCCTCGCTGACGATCAATAAGCCGGTACGCAGCGGTCAGGTGATCCACGCCCAGCAGACCGACCTGGTGCTGCTGGCTGCGGTCAACCCCGGGGCCGAGGTGATCGCCGACGGCAACGTGCACGCCTACGCACCGCTGCGGGGCCGGGTGCTCGCCGGCGCTGGGGGCAACCAGGACGTGCGCATTTTTGCCCACCAGCTGTCCGCCGAGCTGGTCTCGGTCGCCGGTCACTACCTGCGGGCCGATCAGCTGCCCGAGGATCTGCGCGGCAAGCCGGCGCAGGTGCTACTGAAGGATGGGCTACTGGTGGTTCTGCCGCTCTAGCCGCACCCTCTCCGCTCAGCCACATCAACCTACACGCCCCTACACAATTGCACCTATCGGGCAATTTTTTGGGCAATTTTTTTGTGCCCGATCGGTTTTTCGCCTTTTATGAAACTCGCAGCGAGGTGGATCCAGGGACCGGTGACCCGCCCCGCTCACACTGAGCAACAAGCGCACACACAGTTCCAGCTGGCATCTCACACCGGCACCGCGTGGCGGTGAACGCCCGTGGTGTGTGCGCGATGATGACACAACGCTGACCAAGGAGGCTAAATTGGCAAGGGTAGTTGTCGCCACGTCAGGCAAGGGGGGCGTGGGCAAGACCACGACAAGCGCCAACGTCGCTATTGGCCTCGCGTCGCTGGGCTTCAAGACCGTAGCCATCGACTTCGATGTCGGCCTGCGCAACCTGGACCTGGTGATGGGCTGCGAGCGCCGAGTGGTCTACGACCTGATCAACGTGACCAAGGGCGAGGCCCGGCTGAAGCAGGCGCTGATCCGTGACAAGCGGGTCGAGAACCTCTACATGCTGCCGGCCTCCCAGACCCGCGACAAGGACGCGCTCGACTTCGAGGGCGTCGGGCAGGTGATCGACGAGCTGAAGCAGATGGACTTCGACTACATCATCTGCGACTCACCGGCGGGCATCGAGAAGGGCGCCCAGCTGGCGATGTACTTCGCCGACGACGCGATCGTGGTGACCAATCCCGAGGTCTCGTCGGTGCGCGACTCGGACCGGGTGATCGGGCTGCTCGACGCCAAGACCCGTCGCGCAGAGCTCGACCAGGAGCCGATCCGCACCTCGCTGCTGCTGACCCGCTACTCGCCGAGTCAGGTCAACAAGGGCGAGATGCTCAGCGTCGAGGACGTGCTCGAGCTGCTGGCGATCCCGTTCCTCGGCGTGATCCCCGAGAGCAAGGCGGTGTTGCAGTCGTCGAACCGCGGCACGCCGGTGGTGCTCGACGAGTCCACCGATGCCGGGCAGGCCTACCTCGACGTGGTCTACCGCTTCGTCGGACAGGAGCGGCCGCACCGGTTCATCGACGACGAAAAGCGCAACTGGTTGCGGCGGCTCTTCAGCTAGGGGAGCAGCGAGGTGAGACTGATGATGAGTTTTCTAGAGTTCTTCCGCAGATCCCGCAAGAATTCCGCCACG
>JAUVBO010000053.1 GCA_030591195.1 Pseudomonadota bacterium | reverse complement strand
TCGCGCCAGATCGGCCTGGGCAAGGTCAAGATGCATCCGCGGACCGAGATGCTCGACCTGGTGATCGTCGAGGGCAAGGCCCGCGGGATCATCACCCGCGACCTGGTCACGGGGAAGATCGAGCGCCACCTCGGCGACGCGGTGGTGCTCGCCACCGGCGGCTACGGCAACGCCTTCTTCCTCTCGACGAACGCCATGGGCTGCAACGTCACCGCCGCCTACCGGGCCCACAAGCGCGGCGCGCTGTTCGCCAACCCTTGCTTCACCCAGATCCACCCGACCTGCATCCCGGTCTCGGGCGACTACCAGTCGAAGCTGACGCTGATGAGCGAGTCGCTGCGCAACGACGGCCGGGTCTGGGTGCCGAAGACCGACGTCGACCCCGCCACCCCCCCGGGGCAGGTGCGCGAGGAGGACCGCGACTACTACCTCGAACGACGCTACCCGAGCTTCGGCAACCTGGTGCCGCGCGACGTCGCCTCGCGGGCGGCCAAGGCGGTCTGTGACGAGGGGCGAGGCGTCGGCCCGGACCTCGGCGGGGGGCGGCCACGGCTCGGCGTCTACCTCGACTTCGCCGCCGCCATCGCCCGGGACGGCCAGCAGACGATCGCCGACAAGTACGGCAACCTGTTCCACATGTACCAGCGGATCACCGACGACGACCCGTACCGGGTGCCGATGCGGATCTACCCGGCGATCCACTACACGATGGGCGGGCTGTGGGTCGACTACAACCTGATGAGCACCATCGACGGGCTGTTCGTCCTCGGCGAGGCGAACTTCAGCGACCACGGCGCCAACCGCCTCGGCGCCAGCGCGCTGATGCAGGGGCTGGCCGACGGCTACTTCGTCATTCCCTACACCATCGGCAACTACCTCGCCCAGGCCACGCTCGACAAGACCGACACCGGCCACGCCGCCTTCGCCGACGCCGAGCGCGAGGTGCGCCAGACGAACGAGCGGCTGCTCGCGGCCCACGGCAAGGGCGAGGGCCAGCGCTCGCCGGACTCGTTTCACCGCGAGCTCGGCCTGCTGCTCTGGGAGCACTGCGGCATGACCCGCAACGCCGCGGGGCTCAAGGAGGCGCTGGCGGCGATCCCCGGCCTGCGGGAGCGCTTCTGGCGCGAGGTCAAGGTCCTCGGCAGCGGCGCCGAGCTGAACCAGAACCTCGAGAACGCCGGCCGGGTGGCCGACTTCCTCGAGTTCGGCGAGACGATCTGCCTCGACGCGCTCAAGCGCGAGGAGTCGTGCGGCGGCCACTTCCGCGAGGAGCACCAGACCGAGGAGGGCGAGGCCAGGCGTGACGACGAGCGCTTCAGCCACGTCACCGCCTGGGAGTTCAAGGGCGTCGGGCAGGAGCCCGCCGAGCACCGCGAGCCGCTGACCTTCGAGCACGTCAAGCTGACCCAGCGGAGCTACAAGTGAGACTTCGATGAAACTCGCATTACACATCTGGCGCCAGGCGGGGGCGAGCCAGCGTGGGGAGTTCGCCCGCTACGAGCTGGCCGAGGTCAGCGAGCACATGTCGTTCCTCGAGATGCTCGACGTGCTCAACGAGCAGCTGATCGCCCAGGACGATCCGCGGGGGCCGGTGGCCTTCGACCACGACTGCCGCGAGGGGATCTGCGGCATGTGCGGCGTGGTGGTCAACGGCGTCGCCCACGGACCGCTCGCCGGCACCACCGTCTGTCAGCTGCACCTGCGCAGCTTCAAGGACGGCCCCTACGAGCTATGGATCGAGCCCTGGCGGGCCGAGGCGTTCCCGGTGCTCAAGGATCTGATCGTCGACCGCAGCGCCTTTGACGGGATCATCCAGGCCGGCGGCTTCGTCTCGGTACACACCGGCGCGGCGCCCGATGGCAACGCGATCCCGATCGGCAAGCAGGACGCTGACCTGGCGATGGATGCCGCGGCCTGCATCGGCTGCGGCGCCTGCGTCGCCGCCTGCCCCAACGCCGCGGCGATGCTCTTCGTCGGCGCCAAGGTCTCCCAGCTCGGGCTGCTGCCCCAGGGACAACCCGAGCGCTACGGACGGGTCCAGCGGATGGTCGAGGTGATGCAGGACTCGGGCTTTGGCAGCTGCACCAACCACAAGGAGTGCGAGGCGGTCTGCCCCAAGGAGATCAGCATCGGCTTCATCGCCCGGATGAACCGCGATCTCCTGAGAGCGACCCTGCTCGGCGGCAAGTAGGGGATCGCGCGATCCTCCCGTCGGGGGGCGGCGGTCTCTGGAAAACAGAGTCCTCGCCACAAACGAGTAGCCGGTCCGTGGAGCAGGACTTGTCTTAACTCGTGATCACGCGTGGTTGCGCTCCTCCTTGGTTGGCCGAGCTGTTGCATTACGACCCGTCACTGTCTTCTCGACGCGCCGAGGTGCCGAATGCCCGCAAAGCACCGAGTTATCTGGTTGCCGCTGGTGGTCTGGCTGCTCGGCGCCTCTCCTTCCCTTGCGGCACAGCCCGCTGCCCGAGGCGATGGATCGATGTTCCTCATCGGCGGCGCACTTCATGACCCGAGCATCTACCGTGAGATCGTCCGTCGGGCAGGCGGCATCGGACAGGCCAAGATCGGGATCATCTCGGAGGCCTCGCGACGGTACGCCAAGGAGAGCGCCCAAGAAGAAGTCACCAAGTTCAAGCGCTACGGCGCAGCAAGCGCAGTCAGGGTCGAGCTCGACCCCCGCACCGGAGCGCTCCGCGATCCAGCCCAACTTCGTGGCCTGACCGGCCTGTTCTTCACGGGCGGCGACCAGGACCGGTTGCGATCGATCTTGCGTCCGTACGGGAAGAAATCACCGGGGCTGCGGGCGATCCAGCGCGCCCGCCAGCGCGGGCTGGTGCTGGTGGCCGGCACCAGCGCGGGCGCCGCGGTCCAGGTCGGCGCCCACATGGTCATCGGGGGCGAGAGCTACGAGGCGCTCCGGGGCGAGGCGATCAACCCGTCCGATCTTCTGGGGGTCAAGCGCGCCAGTCGGCCAGGATTTGGTTTCTTCCCCTACGGCGCCGTGGACACCCACTGCAGCGCCCGCGGTCGAGAGGGAAGGATCGCCGCGTTGGCGGCAACGACCGGCCAGCAACTGGCGTTCGGGGTCGGTGAGAACACAGCCCTCATCGTCCAACGGGCCGGCGGGGCCAAGGTCAAGATGCGGGTCCTCGGCGAGAACGGGGTCTCCATCGTGGATCTCTCGGACGCCGCGACCCGGCGAAGCCGAGCCCACGCTGAGACCGGGCGCTTGACGATCCGCAACCTGCGATTCTCCTACCTCACGGCAGGCGACCAGCTCGAGCTCAAGAGAACGCGCGCTCGCAGCCAATGGGCCATCGGCAAGTTCTTGATACCGGATACGAAGTCGCCCGTGACCCCGTCGCGCGCCGGGCGCCCTCCCTCGAGCAGCGACATCTTCAGCAGCTACCGCAATCGCCGTCAGCAGCGGCGGGCGGACGGGCTCCGCGGCCGGCAGCGACCCCGAGAGCTGGTGCGCGCGGCGCGGGTGCTGTTTGGCTACCGCGACCAGAGCATGGTGCACGGCGCGTACGAGGACCGCGGCCGAAGAGACGGCCCGGTGCTCCGGGTTGGCTTCGAAAGAGATGCCAAAGCCCGAGCGTACGGTTCGATCCGACGGCGCAGCATCACCGAGCTCCGGGTCGACTTCTCCTGGAAAGAGGCCCGATCCCGGTCCCGCGCACCCGCGCTTCGTGACTGACCCGTCCCCCCCGGCAAGGCCTCGGGTGGCTGGACGTCCCATGTGACACCACCGCGTCCCACCGCGCGACTCAGCCAAAAAATGAAGGATCCCGTGAGCTGCTTGCCGGCACGATCGCTGCAATCACCACCTCCGTCGGTCTTCTTCACCGCCAGCCACCGTGATCGCCGGCTGGCCCAGACACACGGAGGATGCCATGAGAAGAGACGACCCGATCTCGACCTTGGTGCTGGGATTGTTGGGAGGCCTCGCCGCCTTCCTGCTGGTGATCTAGACCCAACCGGGCGAAGGCAGCGCGCGGCTACTCGCGGAGTCCGTGGGCCTTGAGCCAGCGATAGATCTGCCGCCGGTCCCGCCCGAAGTGCTTGGCGACCGCCCGTACGCTGCCCTCCATCGCGTCCATCACCCGCTCGAGCTCCTCGCGCGTCGGCGCCGGCAGCTTCGCCCCTGACGGCTCGGTGGCATCGCCGGGGCTGTCGGTAGCAGTGGCGGCGGGCAGCACGGCCGGGCCTCCGACCGGCGCGTCGGGATCGACCCGCGGGCTGGGGACGTGCTCGCGGATGTCGCAGTAGTCGATCCGGGGCCGCGCTGCCCCGTCGGCAGGCGGCGTGGGTCCCCGCGACGCCAGGTCGTGGACCAGGCGGTCCACCTCGCGCAAGTTGTTCGGCCACTGGTGCAGCAGCATCGCCTCCACCGCGTCGGCATCGAAGCAGAGCGGCGAGGTCGGCGCCTGCGGACGCTGGGTGAGCCAGCGCGCGTGGAGCCGGCCAATCCACCCGAGGATGTCCGCCCGGCGATGACGCAGCGCCGGGACCTCGATCTCCCACAGCGCCAGCCGGGCGTAGAGGTCCCGGCGGAAGCCGCCGCGCTGGACCTGAGCCGGCAGGTCGACGTTGGTCGCCGCCACCACCCGCACGTCGACCTTGACCGGTGACTTCCCTCCGACCGGAAGCACCTCTCCCTCCTGCAGCACGCGAAGCAGCTTCGGCTGCAAGGGCAGGGGCAGCTCGCCGATCTCGTCGAGAAACAGGGTCCCCTTGTCGGCCGAGCGAAACAGCCCCGGCGCGGACTGCTCGGCGCCGGTGAACGCCCCGCGCTCGTGGCCGAAGAGCTGGCTCTCGATCAGCTGCTCGCTCAGCTCGGCGCAGTTGACCGCCAGCCAGGGCCCTCCGCGTCCACTGAGGCGGTGAAGCTCGCGGACGATGTACTCCTTGCCCGTGCCGGTCTCGCCGATCAGCAGCGCGGGCGACGGGTCGTCGGCCGCCTGGGCGACCGCCGCCCGCAACCGGCGGGTGGCCACGGCCTCGCCCGGGATCGCCTCGCCCGAGACCTGTTCCGGCTCGGCCACCGACAGGCCATAGCCGCTCTCGTAGACCAGCGTCACCTCGCCGATGCGGACCACCGAGCCGTCGGACAGGGGCAGCTCCTGGCCGCCGGCCGCCACCCCATCGATCCAGCTGCCGTAGGCGCTCTTGTCGGTGGCGAGGTGCTCCCAGCTCTTGGGTTCCCAGCGTACCGACAGGTGACGCCGCGAGACGGTGGGGTGCATCACCTGAGCCACCCTGGCTCCCGGGGCGGGCTGGGTCGACCGACCGACGTCCACCGGCTCGTCGGACAACTCGAAGACCGCGGTCAGCTCTGGCGGGTGCACCACCCGCAGCAGCGCCGGTGGTCGCTCGCGCCGCCGATGCTTGTCCGGTGGTCGAAGCGTGGCCTCATCCGCTGGATCGATTCCCATCGCCGCGCTCCCGAGTGAGCTCGCGCCAGTGCGTGTGCCAGTGCGTGTGCCAGTGCCGAGGATCAGCCGTGTGACTCCAATAGATACAACGCCCAGGACTGGCCTGTCGACCGATGGGCCCGTCGACCGACCGCAGCGCGATCCAGCCCGGCCGGCGGCGGGGCTCCGACGTCACATGGGACGCTCCCCCCGTCCCACGGTGGACGATGCCGGAGCCCTCTGCTCAAGATCCCTTATTCTCAGCAGTTACTCGCCAGACCACCGCTGGCCCCGGCCTTGCAGACACTCCCGCTCAGCGATAGACCTAAACTGAGACGGGAGAGTCTCGATGAAGCGCGCGACGACGATCATCGGCTTGCTGGCCTGCTTCGTGTTGCTGACCGGCGCCGACTGCGGCGGTGATGACACCGGCTTCGACGGTGGCTCGGACAATCCCCACTGCGCGAGCAACACCTACGTCGGCAACCTCAACGGCGTCGAGGCCACGATCAAGGTCACGGTCGAACCGCTGGTGACCCACACCTACGTCCAGGGCCAGCTCACCAGCCCCACGGCCAACTACACCTTCACCGCAGACATGATGGGTGATCGCGGCTGGGGCGACATGGTCGACCTGCTGACCAACGAGCGCTTCCGGATCCAGCTCGACCTGCTGCCGGGCGGCGGCTTGATCCTCACCGCCAACCCGTTCGGCGGCGCGACGAGCTACCAGTTCCAGTGCCGGTAGCGCCAGGTCAGGGTTGGCCGCAGCTCGAGCCGGAGGTGTCGACGTTGATTCCCGCCTCGGCGGCCAGACAGGACGAGCCGTAGGTGACGCCGTCACAGCCGCAGACCGTGACCTGGGCGCACATCTCGCCACTGACGCGAAGCTTGCACTGTCCGATCAGCGCCGGCTCGAGCAGGGGCTGGGGGCAGGTGTCCAGCTGACAGTACTCGCCCGCCGCGCAGCCGCTGTTGCTCGCGCAGCCCACGGTGAGGGTCTTGGCCGCCGTCGCCGTGAACGGCCCGAAGTACGGGAGGCTGATGCGCGGGTGCTTGTAGTAGGGCAGCCGCAGCGTCCAGACCCCCGCCTCGGTCGGGTAGGCCTCGATCGGCTCGGGCAGGTAGGCCGCGCCCGGAGCGACCCGGCGCCGCTCGCGCACCACCGCCGCGCAGATCTGCATCTCCGCGCGATACCCCGCCGCCCAGCGGACGTCACAGGGGTCGAAGTAGATCGCAAAGGGGTTGCGGTTGCGGACCGTGACCTCGGTCGCGCCGCTGCCGGTGGCGCGCCAGGTCAGCTCCACCGACGGCACGTCGGGCGACTCTACGGTCAGGGTGTAGCCCACCGGGTCGTCCTGCAGCGAGACGAGCTTGAGGCGAACCCGCCCCTTGGCCTCGCCGGCGGTCAGGACGTGCTCGAGCACGCCGTCGTAGCAGGGGCCGAAGCCGACGCAGGCCGTCAGCGCCACCTCGGCAGCGGCGATCTCGCTCCAGGCACCGCTGTGGCTGCAGTCAGCTCCCAGGTCGTCACGACATGACAGCAGGCCCATCGCCGCCGCGGGCTCCACCCGCTGGAAACCACCATCGAGCTTGACCGAGAAGCGCAGCTGGTTGCCATCGGCGAGCCAGCGGTCGGCCAGGGTGTAGACCACCGCGTAGCCCTTCTTGCGGATCGTGTGCTGGTGCTTGAACGTCGCGTCGGCCTTGCCGCCGGGCCCTGCTAGCTCGAGCGTCTCCACCGGCTGGTCGCCACCGCAACCGGCGCCCACGGCCAGCGTGGCCGCTAGCACGGCCAGCAACCCTTTCCCTCTGATCTTCCGGTGCTTGCGAATGGTCGACATGCTGTCCTCCGTGCGTTGTCGCGCCCGCCGGAGGGCCCGGCGGCCGCGCTCCCATTTCCCGGTCGTGGGGCGTAGGCGAGGCCGGTCGCACGGCTTTGGCGCTAAAGCGTGGTGTGCTGCACGTCGTAGAGCGGCGTTGGCGAGGGCTGGTCGAGCTGGTCGGCAAACCGCTCGGGCAGCTGGAAGGCGCGCTGGAGCAGGGGCATCACGAACGAGGTGACGATCCGGAGCTGCTGGGTGCGTTCGATGCCCGGCGGCTGGTCGAGCAGCATGCCGACCCAGACCTTGTGGTCGGTGAACATGCTGTGGTTACCACCCTTGATCGCGACCTTCCACTTGGGCGGCGGCTGGCGCGCGTAGGCGTTGTCGGCGTAGCTCGACGGCGACTGCAGGTCGCCCGTCGCCGAGAAGGCGAGAAACGCCCCGGGCACCACCTTGCCGTCGTCCACCGGGCCGAGAAAGACCGACGCCACGGTCACGGCGGCGAGCTCGGCGTCAGCGACGATGCCCTGCAGGCGGGCGGACCCCTTCGAGTGGCCGATCAGCGCCAGCTGCCCCTGGCGCGTGGCCACGCCGGCCAGCACCGGCGAGACAGCGAGGCCGAGGTCCGCGCCGATGAGCGCCTTGATCGCCTTGACCAGCGAGGGAACCTCGAGCTCGTCCTCCTGCGGCTTGGCCGGCAGCGCCGCGAGGAAGCCCCAGCTGGCGAGGTACTGCCCGAGGTAGTCGTAGTGCATGTAGCCCGCGCCGTCGCCCTGGAGGATCACGACCAGGGGATGGGTGCCGGCCACCGGCGATCGTCGCACCGAGCCACACGCCGCCGGGTAGTAGACCCGCAGCTCCTGATCTGGATCATCGACGTAGCCCGCGCCGTGGCGGCCGGCAAAGTGCAGCTCGGGCCCGTCGACGCCAGCGGCCAGCGGCGTCGACCCGTCGCAGGGGACGATGCCCGGCGAGCTTGCCGAGAGCGGCGCCGGAGCCTGGGCCGCGGCCTGGCCCTGGTCGTCGACGACCGTCACCGGACCGGACAGCCCCTCGGTGACGGCGACCACCAGCCGGTTCTCGTCGGTCGCCACCGGCACCAGCTCGGTGGACCCTACCCGTACCCGCACCCCGATCGCGTCGAACACGTCGTCGTAGAAGCTCTGGCCGTCGATCACCAGCCGATCGCCCGCAGCGGCCGCCAGTGGCTTGAAGCCATAGATCTCGACCTTGTTCGCCGGCAGGGCGGCCCGGCGCTCGCAACGCCCGAGCGACAGGTCGCAGACCTCCCCGGGCTGGCAGGCCAGCCACGTCCGACAGAAGCCATCCTCGGGGTAGGGCTGGCCAGGGGGGACCACGTCAAGAGCTGGCGGGCCAGCGTCGACTGGCGCCATGCCGTCACGGGCTGGCGTGACCGCGGTGTCGCGGGCGGCGCTGTCGCTCTCGGGGCGCGAGTCGGTGGCGGCGCTCGCGCCGCCATCAGAACACCCCTGCGCAGCGCAGAGCACGAGCGCGATGACGACCATCAGGTAACCCACGAGCACCTCCTGCGGCGATGGTGCCGGGTGCGAGGGCCGCTGGCAAGTCGCCGCGCTGGAGCGTCGTGGGCGAGGGCGGCTGGCCTAGCGCTGCTGCTGCTGTCGCCCGTCGGCGGCCGCCAGCAGGCAGGTGCCGAAGTAGGTGTAGTCCTCGCGCGGGTGGGTCACGTCGTCGATGAAGTAGGGTTCAAGGAAGGTGACGGTGGCGCCGCAACCCGCCTCGCCCAGGGGCTCTCCCGGCTCGCCGTCAAAGACGTCGGCGTCGCAGAGGAAGGTGATCGCCGTGGATTGCTCGAGGGCATGGGTGTTGGAGGAGCACTGGGCGGCCGCGAGATCGCCGCGCACTGG
>JAUVBO010000487.1 GCA_030591195.1 Pseudomonadota bacterium | reverse complement strand
ATCTTCTGTGACGGCCTCGACAACAAAATCAGCTTCGGCGAAAGGCGCGAGTGAATCATGAAGCGTAACCCTGCCGAGGATTTCCTTTTTGTCGGCCTCTGTAATTTTCTCTTTTTTGACCTGGCGGTCCAGGTTCTTTGAAATGGTCCCCTTACCTTTTTCAGCAAGCGCAATGGAAACATCATTCATTATCACATTAAAACCGGCCTGAGCCCCGACCGTTGAGCGACCTGCCGAACCAGCAACAGCCAGCTGCCGCGCCGCCCGAGGGGGCGCCGCGAGAGCCTCCCGCTGACGAGCAGCCGGGGAGCAACGTCACGGTCCTGGCGGTCGATGGCAAGCGGATCCACCTGATCGGAACCGCCCACGTCTCGCGACAGAGCGTCGAGGAGGTCGAGCGGCTGATCGCGGAGGTGCGCCCCGACACGGTCTGCATCGAGCTCTGCAAGGGGCGCTACGCCGCGCTGACCGACGAGGACCGCTGGCGTAAGCTCGACATCTTCAAGGTGATCCGGGAGGGCAAGACGCTCTTCTTGCTGGCCAACCTGGCCCTCGGCGCCTACCAGCGGCGGCTCGGCGATCAACTGGGCGTCAAGCCTGGTGCCGAGATGCTCGCGGCAGCCAAGAGTGCCGAGGCGGTGGGCGCTCGGCTGTCGCTCGTCGACCGTGACATCCACATCACGCTCAAGCGGACCTGGGGCAACCTCAAGCTCCGCGACAAGTTCTTCCTCCTCGGCGCTGTGATGCAGAGCCTGGTTTCGCGTCAGGAGATCGACGCGGTCCAGGTCGAAGAGCTGAAGCAGCAGGCCCAGCTCTCGCAGATCATGAACGAGTTCGCCGAGGCGATGCCGGCGGTCAAGGAGCCACTGATCGACGAGCGCGACCGCTACATGATGTCAGGGATCGAGCAAGCGGGCGGCGAGGAGGTGGTGGCGGTGGTGGGCGCGGGGCACGTCCAGGGCATGACTGAGAGCTTCGGCAAGTCGGTCGACCGCGTGGCGCTGGAGCAGATCCCGCCCCGGGCCCGCTGGGTCTCGGCCCTCAAGTGGGTGATCCCGGTGCTGATCCTCGCCGCGTTCTCCTACGGCTACTATCGCAACCAGGGGCAGACCCTGCAGCAGATGCTGTTTGCCTGGGTCCTGCCGAACTCGATCGCTGCGGCGCTGCTGACGGCGGTGGCTGGCGGCAAGCCGCTGTCGATCCTGGTCGCGTTCGTCGGATCGCCGATCACCTCGCTCAATCCGTTGCTCGGCGCCGGGATGGTCGTCGGGCTGGTGGAGGCCTGGCTGCGCAAGCCGACCGTGCGGGACGCCGAGCAGATCAACCACGACGTGCAGAGCTTGCGGGGTCTCTATCGCAACCCCTTTTCCCGCGTCCTGCTCGTGGCTGTGATGTCGACCATCGGCTCGGCCGTGGGGGCCTGGATCGGGCTCTCGTGGGTGCTGACGCTCCTGCCATGAGCAAGCTTGTCAAGTGCTTTGGGCGGGAGGAGTTTGGATGCAGTATCGCCATCTTCCGTGGCTGGCGAAAGTTCTGCTACTATCGGCCAGACATCATCGATTTTGTTGGAGCGCGGGTTTGAGTGTGGGTATATATTCCGGCTGAACGCCACTGACCAAGGCTGCGGGGTTCGACGCATGGGAAGTCCACTCAAGTGGGAGATCGACGACTCGGGCGACATCTTGCGGATCAAGATGTACGGGAGTATGACCGAGCAGGTCGTCTTCACCGAGATCCTCGAGCGGCCGGAGGAACGGGTCTCCCTCGATCTCTCCGAGGTCCGGCGTTTCACCTCCGCTGGTATTCGGGAGTGGGTCAACTTCATCATCCCATTGTCCGCGAAGCGGGAGGTCCTCCTCGAGTGTTGCTCGACGGCAATGGTCCACCAGCTAAGCATGATCGCGAACATGGCGGGCCACGCCCGCATCAAGTCGATCATGCTCCCCTACCAGTGCCCGGATTGTGACAGCGACCAGGAAGAGGTGCTCGAGATCGACCCGGAGGTGCCCCCGGAGATTGTCGAGGAGGTCACCTGCTCCGAGTGCGGAGAGATGTCCGAGTTCGACGATCTGCCGGAGTCTTACCTAGCCTTCGTGCTCCATCCCGTCGAGGCCGAGGACGGGGACGATCTCTAGACTGGACTAGTCCCAGTCCGGCGTCGGAGCAGCCCCGCGCGGATACACCGCTGGTTGGCGGCTCGGGCTCCCCGGCGCCACCCCGCGATCCCACCGACCGATGCAGGAATCGACGCTATTCAGGACGCTGGTGCTGTGCTGGCTCGCCATCGCCCCGGTGGTCTTCGTCCTGCTGCTGTTCGTCACCGCTCCGTACGGGCGACACACCCGAGGGGGCTGGGGACCGATGGTAGGCCGCACCTTCGGCTGGGTGTTGATGGAGTCGCCGGCGGTCTACGTCTTCGGCTCATGTCTCCTGGTGCTCGGCAGTCAGCCGCTGGCCCCGGTGACGCTGGCGCTGTGCGCGCTGTGGTTGACCCACTATGTCCACCGGGCCTTCATCTTTCCCTTCCGCTTGCGCGGCGGCACCGCGCGGATGCCCCTGTCGGTGGCGGGTATGGCCCTGCTGTTCAACCTGGTCAATGGTTACCTGCAGGGTCGGCAGGTGGCCCTGGGCGGCTACACCGAAGGCTGGCTGGTTGACCCGCGCTTCGTCGGCGGCGCGTTGTTGTTCTTCATCGGGATGGCGATCAACGTCCACTCTGACACCCTGCTGCTGCGCCTGCGTCGAGCTGCCCCGGCCGAGGGCGGTGACTACCGGATCCCGCGGGGGGGGCTCCACCGCTGGGTCTCCTGCCCGAACTACCTCGGCGAGCTGATCGAGTGGACCGGCTGGGCGGTGGCCACCTGGTCGATGGCCGGCCTGGCCTTCGCCGCCTGGACCGCCGCCAACCTGGTGCCGCGGGCACGGTCGAACCACCGCTGGTACCGCGAGCGCTTCAGCGACTATCCGCCAGACCGTCGCGCGATCATCCCCCTCGTCTTCTGAGGGTGACCGCCGGTGGCCAGCTTGTCACCCGGGGGCCCCTGATGACGGTGGTCGGAGTGGGAGCTCGCCAGGACCGCGGGACGACCAACGGTAGCTGTAGAAGAACGTATACTCGTCGCAGCTGTGGCGGCTGTAGAAATCCGCCACGTCGGACCAGCGGAAGTGGCCGTTGGCGATGCCGTTCTTCAGCAGCTGCCAGGGTAGGCGGCGGCAGAGCGGCAACAGCGACGGTTGGTGGCCCTCGGTGGACCGCGCGCTGAGCTGGAGCGCCTTGGGCTCGAGGCGGCTGACATAGTGATAGCCGAGCGGCCTCAGCTCGAGGACCTCGACCGCGCGGATGTACAGCCGCCCGCGCTTGAGCGCCAGACACTCGGTACGTTCTATCGTCTCGTTGGGCTTGAGGGCGATGCCGTTGTGGGCGATGGCCGACTTGTGGGTGCAGGGACCGGGGGTGTCCAGCGGCCGCCCACGACTGGTCATCTCGGTGAGCACGCGGTAGGCCAGGTACCGGTCGGAGCGATTGGTGATCCTCAGCACCAGGTGCCTGGCGCGCACGCTCTGTCCTTCGGAGCCGATCCAGAGCTTCCGCCGCTGGAGCTGGAGCAGCAGCGTCTGGGTCTCCAGGGTATTGTTGCGCTTCTTGATCCCGAGGCGCTGTCGTCCGCTGAACTCCTTGCGAAGGGCGTTGGGCATCGCCAGCATCGAAGGCGAGATCGGCGGGAGGCCGAGCTTCTTGCTGTCATCCTCGATGAGCGAGCGGAAGAAGGTCGGCATGTAGCGCGCGTTCTTGATGGTGCTCTGCACCGCCTGGACCGGCCGCGGACCGGGTGGCGGCAAGGGGTCGTCGGTGCTGTAGGCGCAAGTAGTGCAGACGCTGATCGTCACCACCGAAAGGACCGAGAGGCCGATGGTGAAATGCAGCGGGGTGATCTTGTCGAGGATTTCCTCGAGCGGCTCCGGAAGCCCGAGCGTCATTCTAACAGCTTAGCTCTCGGCGGCGGTCACAGGCAAGAAAGCACCGGGGCCGTCGACTCGAGGAAGCTCTGTGGGGTCGCTAGGCGTATCACCAAGCATGCGCCTGCCAAGCTGGTCGATCTGCCGACGGTGTGCCAGCGCAGTGCCTGCTGGTTCGGCCTGCGGTTGCGATGCGAGATCCGCCGAGGTCGACGCGCCTCGACCATCCCGACCGCAAGAGCGTCAGCGGCCGACGGCCGTGCCCACCGGTGGGTCCAGGCGGGTGGGCTGGCTCGGGGTGGTGGCCCGGCTCTTCAGCCCCAGTTGATCAAGTGGT
>JAUVBO010000609.1 GCA_030591195.1 Pseudomonadota bacterium | reverse complement strand
GCCGGGCCACGGCTGGCCTCTACCTGACCCTGCAGTTCCTCGCCGCGGCCGGCATCTGCGCGGTGCCGGTCTACTGGCTGGTGGTCGGGGTCGACGTCAAGATCTCCTACGGCATGGCCTCGACGATCCTCGGCGGGGGACTGGCGATGGTCCTGACCCTCGTCCGCCTCGTCCGGGGCGCTCACTGACAGCTACCGGGGGACGCGCGGTCACTCGTTCAAGACGGAGAGGAGGCAGGCGCGGGCCTCGGGCCTGCTCCAGTCGCGCTTGTTGACGAAGCGGTAGCGCACCGTGCCGTCGGGCATGATCAGGTAGCTCTCGGGGAACTTCTCGGTACCGAAGGCCGTCGAGACCTTCTTCTCCGGGTCGAGCAGCACGGGCAGGGCGTCGAGGCCGTGTTTGCCGATGAAGCGCTTGACCTGATCACGGCTCTCGTCGACCGAGACCGTCACCAGCTCGAAGTCCTTGCGGCTGCCCATCGTCCGGTGAAGCCGCTCCAGCGACGGCAGCTCCTCGATGCAGGGCGGACAGCGGGTGAACCAGAAGTGCAGCAGGACCGTCTGGCCGCGAAGTGCGGCCAACGATCGTTTCTTGCCCGCCAGGTCGGGCAGGTCGAAGCCTGGCGCTGGCTGGTTGACTGCCTGAGGGGACAGAGAGAGGCAGGCGCCGCGGCGGGCGACGAGCCTGGTCTGCTGGCGCGCGGCGTTGCCGACCTGCACCGCCTCGACCCATTGGGTGGCGAGCACCACTGCCAGCGCCACCAGCAGGCCGTAGCCGCAGAGGGCGCTGATGAGCCCCCCGCCGGGCCCTCGCGTCTGTTCAGCTGTGAGCATCGGTCTGATTTCTACCACGGGGCGCGAGCGACCGCAAAGCTCCTCCACCGTCGCAGGGGATCGGGTTGTCAGTCGAAAGGTATTCGATAACAGACTGTTACATGGGAGGCTTGGTGCAGGTCGAGGCGGTGAGCTAGCATGGCGCCGCGCGGGAAGATCGGGACGCCTGGCTACGTTACCCGCTCATGGGCTGGACGAGCGCTGGTGCGGCGGGCCCCCGTCCGGATCCTTCGGGCCGCCGACTGTGATCGAGGAGCTTATTCATGCAGTTGAGAACCCTTCGCCCGGTGCTCTTGGCCACGCTCGTCGTCGCGCTTGGCGCTGGCTGCGTCGACCCCTTCGAGGAGGGGTCATCGAGCGTCATCGACAAGGATGACGATGGCTACTCCGAGGAGCTCGACTGCGACGACGAGGATAGCGAGGTTCATCCGGGGGCGACGGAGAAGGAGAACTGCTTCGACGACAACTGCGACGGCAAGGTCGACGAGGACACCCCAAACGCGGATCTGGACGGTGACACCTACTGCCCGTCGACGGGCGACCTGACCGAGCATGGCTGCGAGGGCAACGCTCAGCGGAACCCCGGGATGGCCGAGGACGGGGGGGACGGCTCGAGCAAACCGAACGGCGTCGACGACAACTGCAACGGGCAGGTGGACGAGGGGTTGCCCGAGTCGGACATGGACCAGGACGGATTCACCGTCAAGGACGGTGACTGCAACGACGGCGACCCGTTCATCAACCCGGGCGCGATCGAGGTCGCGGGCTTCGAGTGCGACAAGCCCGCGGACTGCCCCGACGACAAGTGCTACGACGGGTTCTGTCGCTGCCTGGCTGACGAAGACTGCTCGAGCCTCACCGCCTGCATCGACGACTCGCAGTGCGAGGAGCCGGGCGAGAAGTGCGACGGCAAGGTCTGCAAGGGAATCTGGCGCTGCCTCGACGGCACCGAGGGGATGCCCCAGCCGGAGCTCAAGGTCTGCCGCGACAACACCGACAACGACTGTGACGGCCAGGCTGACGAGCTCGGAGAGGCCTGCGACGACCCGGCCAGCCTCGATCCGACCGACCCCTTCGACTACGCCAAGGCGATGGATCTCTGTGACACGGACCACGTCTGCGGGCTCGAGAAGGGCTGCCCGGGCGAGCTGGCCTGCGTCGACGGCCGCTGCCGCCGCGTGTTGCTGGCGAGCTTCAACGCCGCGGCCGATCCCCGGTCACGCTCCATCGGCGCGACCCTCGGCAAGGCGACCAGCGAGCTGATCGCTCCGCGGCGCAACAAGTCGTTCGCGATCTTCGCCAGCGGCCTGGCCTCCTACGACCCGAAGACCATTTGCCCCCAGCAAGGGACCGATTTCGGCAACACCGGCGTCGATCCCGACCCCCAGGCGTTCGACAAGGAGGCGCTCGACACCTCCGAGCTGAAGCTGGAGATCCTCGTGCCGACCAACGCGAGGAGCTTCTCGTTCGACTTCCACTTCCTGACGACCGAGTACCCCGAGTTCCTCGACACCGAGTTCAACGACACCTTCTGGGTCCAGCTGATCAGCAAGAAGTTCAAGGGCAACATCAGCTTCGACAAGAACGGCACGCCGATCAGGCTCAACAACGCCTTCTTCGACATCTGTGACCCCGACCCGATGCACCCGAAGACGACCCAGTTCTGCACCCGCCCGGCGATCGACCTGACGGGGACCGGGTACTACACCGAGTGTGCGGGCAACCTGCCGGCCGGTGGGTCGACGGGCTGGTTGACCACCGTCGCGCCGGTGGAGCCTGGTGAGAAGATCACCCTGATCTTCACGATCTTCGACAAGGGCGATCACATCCTCGACTCGGCGGTGCTGATCGACAACTTCCGCTGGAAGCTGACGCCGGCCTTGAAGCCGGTCACGGGTCCCAAGTAGTGAAATGTCCCGACGTGTCGTGGTGCACGTGATAGAGTCGTCGCTCGCGACCGCAGCAAGCTCAGCGGTATCAGGAGGAGCTGATATGGGTCGAAGCCTGCTTGCCACTGCCGGCGCGCTCTTGGCGCTGGCGAGCTGCAATCCCGATCTGGGCACGGCGCCGTTCAAGTGCAGCGTCGCAGGGCAGTGCCCTGATGGTTACACCTGCAACCCCGCCAACCTGTGCGTCAAGGAGGGAGCTTGTCCCGCGGAGCTGCCTGGCTGTGGCTCGACCCAGGACGAGTGCGGCGACGCCAAGTGTACGGGGAAGGAGACCTGCGAGACCTGCGAGGGCGACTGCGGCAAGTGCTCCGAGCCTCACTGCGGCGACGGCAAGTGCGAGGGTGACGAAGACTGCTCGTCCTGCGAGGGCGACTGCGGCACGTGCACCACCCCGCCCGAGACCTGCGGCGACGGCAAGTGCGAGGTGCCCGAGACCTGCACCAGCTGCGCGGCTGACTGTGGCCAGTGCAGCGTTGGCTGCGGCGATGGCACCTGCAGCGCGCCCGAGACCTGCAGCAGCTGCGAGGCGGACTGCGGCCAGTGTGACACCTGCGGCAACTCCGTCTGCGATGCGGGAGAGACCCAGCTGAGCTGCCCGGGGGACTGCAACGCCACCCCGCCGCCCGAGTGCACCGAGAACGAGACCAAGTGCCAGGACGAGGACACGCTGACCTACTGCAAGGACAGCAAGTGGCAGACCGAGACCTGCGAGAGCGTCTGCAAGGGCGAGGGGTTCGACTACGCGGTGACCTGCGAGCTGTCGACCCAGGCGAACAAGGAGATCTGCCTCTGCGGCAACTACGCCCAGTTCGGCGAGATCTGCACCGGTGAGATCCAGTGCGCGCCGGATCTCTTCTGCGGCGCCTTTGGCACCACGGCCGCCAAGGGCTACTGCACCAAGTACTGCACCAACCCGGGGGGCTACTGCAGCGGCGCGCCGCTGGGCACCGAGGCCTCGTGCGTGCTCGAGGTCAACAGTCAGAACGTCTGCGGCTTCACCTGC
>JAUVBO010000366.1 GCA_030591195.1 Pseudomonadota bacterium | reverse complement strand
CGTCTGGTCATTCCGTCTAAAATGACAATATTGCCCTCACTAGAAAACGACGACCACAAGATCGCCCTGCGAGGCTGCCGCACCCGGCTCGAGCTCAAGTGGACCTACCGCAACCGCGACCTGCTGCACGCCGCGCTGATGGCCTCGGACAACCGGGCGATCTCGGCCCTCGGCCGGACCCTCGGGCTGCACGCCACCGCCCTGGTGCAAGCGATGAACGAGCAGGCCCGCCGGATGGGCCTGCGCAAGACGACGTTCGTCGGACCGGTGGGCATCGACCACGGCAACGTCAGCACCGCCTGGGAGGTCAGCCGCATCGTCCGCGCCGCGACCAAGGACCCGGTGCTGCGCGGGATCATGAGCCAGAAGGAGCACCAGGTGAAGCCGATGCGGGGCTACCTCAAGGTGTACTACCGCAACACCAACCCACTGGTCGGCGCCAGGGCCTCGGCGGTCTTCACCGGCTCCAAGACCGGCTTCAACGACAAGGCCGGCTACTGCATCGCCACCGTGGTCAAGATCCGCGGCCGAGGCGAGCACACCATCGTCCTGCTCGGCGCCAAGCGCAAGTACGACCGGGTCCACGACCTCAAGACCCTGATCAAGTGGGTCCGCGCGGGTCGTAGCTCCAGCTGAGGCGGGGCTGCCAGATGCCGGCTTACCTCGACCAAGGAGGTAAGATAGAATTCGATCAGCTCCGCGCTCTTGGGCGATGAAGGACGGGGATGGACCGATGAGCTCCTCCACCCAGCACCGCGTACTGCTCGTCGAGGACAGCCTGGTCGATGCTCGCCTCGTCACCGGCATGCTACGCGACTCCGGGCTGGTGCTGGAGCACGTCCGGTCCCTCGCCGCGGCGAGCGAGGCCCTCGTCATGGGCGAGCACGTCGACCTGGTGCTGCTCGACCTCGGCCTCCCGGACAGCCACGGCCTCGAGACCTTCCGCCGCCTGCACACCACCGTGCCAGCCGTGCCGATGGTGGTCTTCACCGGCCGGGACGACCTGGAGACCGTCGAGCAGGCGGTCAAGCTCGGCGCCCAGGACTACCTGGTCAAGGGCGAGGTCTCGCGCTCCCTCTTGCTGCGCAGCATCAAGTATGCGATCGAGCGCCACCGCGCCCTCGACCGCGCCGAGCAGCTCAACGGCCTGCTCCAGGCGATCCGGCGCATCGACCAGATCATCGTCCGCGAGCGCGACGTCGAGCGGATGATCCACGAGGCCTGCGAAACGCTGGTCGACTCCCGCCGCTACCTCGGGGCCTCGATCATCGCTGCCGGCCAGGGCGTGCCCCCAGCGGCGGCCACCGCTGGTAGCGTCGGAAAGGACGCCGCCGAACTGCTCGCCCGGGCCAAGCGCGGCGAGTGGCCTCCCTGTCACCGGGCGGCCCTGGCCACCCCCGGCAAGCTGGCGATGCTCGAGCCGCGGGACTGCAGTGCTTGCGCCCTCGACGCCGGGGCGGTCAAGTACGCCGCGGCGGTGCTGCTCCGTCACGGTGACGCCGACCTCGGGCTGCTCGCCGTCTCGCTCGCCGATGGCGGGGAGCTCGACGCCGAGGAGGCGAGCCTGCTCGAGGGCGTCGCCGGTGACCTGGCGATGGCGCTGCACGCGATCGGGATCGAGCGAGAGCGAGCGAGCCTCGAGACCAGCTACCGGACGCTGTTCAACTCGGTCAGCGACTGCATCTTCGTCCAGGACACCAAGACCGGCGCGCCGGTGCTGGTCAACGAGCGGGCGGTGGAGCTCTTCGGCTGGTCCGCCGAGGAGTTCCTCCAGCTTTCACCGGCGAGCTGGAGCACCGGCCCCCCCTTCACCAATGAGGAAGCGCTCGAGCGGATCCACCGCGCTGCGGCCGGCAGCCGCCTGCTGTTCGAGTGGCACTGCAAGGACCGCGGCGGACGGACCTTCTGGGTCGAGGTCAGCCTCCAGCGGGCCGAGGTCCAGGGTCAGGCCCGGGTGCTCGCGGTGGTGCGCGACATCAACGCACGCAAGCACTCCCTCGAGCAGGCTCGGGCGGCGAGCGAGCGTTTCCGGGCGATCTTCGAGAGCCACAGCGACGGGATCCTCGTCGCCGACGCCGAGACCCGGGCCGTCCGGATGTGCAACCCGGCGATCTGCAAGATGCTCGGCTACGCCGAGGCGGAGCTGCTCGAGCTTGGCCTCGGCGACATCCACCCAGCGGCCGCGGTGCCCGCGTTGGTCCAGGCCCTCGAAGCCCAGACCAAGGGGCAGCCAGGGATACTGGTGCCGGACGCGCCGATGGTCCGCAAGGACGGCTCGGTCCTTCACGCCGACATGACCGGCAGGGCCACCGTGCTCGACGGGCGACCGGTGACCATCGGCTGCTTTCGCGACGTGACCGAGCGACGCGAGCTACAGGCCAGCCTGGCCCAGTCCGAGCGGCTGGCCAGCGTCGGCCTGCTCGCCGCCGGGGTGGCCCACGAGATCAACAACCCGCTGACCTACGTGCTCTACAACCTTGAGTGCTTGGCCACCAGCCTGCCCGAGATCAAGGACCCGCGGGTGGTCGACCTCGCCGAGCAGGCCGCCGAGGCCCTCGAGGGCGCGACGCGGGTCCGGGGCATCGTCCGCGACCTGCACACCTTCTCCCGGGTGGACAAGGACCGGGTCGAGCCCACCAGCCTCAACGCGGTGGTCGACGGCGCGATCAACATGGCGATCAACGAGATCAAGTACCGCGCCCGCCTGGTGAGGCAGCTCGGCGAGGTCCCGGAGCTGATGGCCAACGACAGCAAGCTGGCCCAGGTGGTCCTCAACCTGCTGGTCAACGCCGCCCAGTCGATCGACGAGGGAGACGTCGAGCACAACCAGATCTCCGTCCGCACCTGGACCGAGGGCGACGAGGCGCTGGTCGAGGTACAGGACACCGGCTGCGGCATCCCGGCGGCGAACCTGCCGCGGGTCTTCGATCCCTTCTTCACTACCAAGGACGTCGGCGCCGGCACCGGACTCGGCCTGTCGATCTGTCACAACATCGTCACCGCGATCAACGGACGGATCGACGTCGAGTCCACCGAGGGCGAGGGCACCCGCTTCGTCGTCCACATCCCGATCGCCTCCGAGCCTGCCCCACCAACGAAAGAGGAGCAGCCGCCAGAGGCGCCGAAGCGACGCGGGCGGTTCCTGATCGTCGACGACGAGATCCGCGTCGGCCAGGCGCTCAAGCGGCTGCTGCAGGCCGAGCACGACGTCGAGGTGCTCGCGTCCGGGAAAGAGGCGATCAAGCTGCTCGGCAAGGACCGAGCGTTCGACGGTCTGGTCTGTGACCTGATGATGCCCGACGTCACCGGCATGGACCTGCACCGGTGGCTCACCGAACAAGCCGACGACCTGGCCGACCGGATGATCTTCATCACCGGCGGCGTCTTCACCCCGAAGGCCAGAGCGTTCCTCGAGGGGGTGGACAACTCACGGCTGGACAAGCCGTTCGATCCCCACGCCCTCAGGGACTTGCTCCAGCCGCTGGTGGGCTCGGCGACACCACCACCCCTGTGACCTGATTCAAAACGGCAGGTCGTCTCCTCTGACGGGCTCCTCGACCGCGCGTGGTGCGTCGGCGGCCACCGAGGCCCCATTGCCCATCGGCCCGTTGCCCATCGGCCCGTTGCCCATCGGCCCGTCGCCCATCGGCCCGTTCGGGGTCGATGCGTCGTGCGTCGGCATCTCAGCGCTGGACTCCTGACGGTAGCCGCCCCGATGGTCGTCGGCCTGGCGCTGGTCATCCCGGGGGAAGGTTCCGCCCTGGCGGTAGTCGTTTGACCCGAGGAACACCACCGATTGGGAGACCACCTCGGTGCTGAAGCGGCGCTGCCCCTCCTTGTCGTTGTAGCTGCTGTTTCTCAGGCGACCCTCGACGTAGACCTGTCGCCCCTTCTTCAGGTGATCACGACAGACCTCGCCCTGCTTGCCCCAGGCGGTGACCTTGTGCCAGTCGGTCTGCTCCTGCTGGTTGCCCTCGGCGTCCCGCCACCGCCGGTTGGTGGCCACCGACAGCTTGCATACGGCCTGGCCCGAGCTGGTGTAGCGCAGCTCGGGATCTGCGCCCAGGTGCCCGACCAGGATTACCTTGTTTACGCTCGACATTGCTCTGTGCCTCCTCGACTCGTCGGTTCTCGCCGTTCGTCTCTCCATGCACGGTGCTTGCACGAGACGATCCAGCGGCGGCGCGCCGGAAGATCGCTGACCATTTGCTCGACTGAGAGCTCTGCCTTTCCGGTGCTCGGACCGGTGCGTCCGGCGCGCCGGACCCGCCAGCTTTCTCCTGGTGCCCCAATGGGGCTCTGGAGGGGGCGAGGGAGCGCTTTTTTGCCCGGGCCCCGGTCACGGGCGATGATCGACCGCAATGAAGAACCTCGGACGTTTGACGGCGGATCGCCGGAGGCAATCACGACGCGATGGCGACGATCGCGAGGTCGTCGCCAGCCACTGGATCTTCGACCGCCACGAGCGCGCCGCGCTGAAACAACTCGAGCGTCGGCGCCAGCTTCGCCGCCACAGGGACGTCACTGCTCAGGTCGCTCGCGTCGGCTGAACGAGCGCACGATCCTTGACGCTGGCGTCCTGGCGGCGGTAAATGCCCGTAAGGGTCAAGTTTGCCGGAGGCGTGCTCGTGTTGAAGAACTACCGTTTGCTGCTTGGATCGATGCTCTCCCTCGCCGCCGCTGCGGCGCTGCTCCTCGCCCTCGCTGGTTGCGAGGAAAGGAAGGTCAAGCAACAGCTCTACTTCGACGACCTCAAGCCCCCCCTGGGGATCAAGGTCAAGATCGTCTCCGACACCAGCCTCAACCCGGAGAGCGGCGGGACGATCGCCGTGGTCGTCACGGTCGACGCCAACGTCGACCGTGACGAGCTCGACCGACTGATGAAGTCGTTCTGGCGCCAGGTCAAGAACCGCAGCGGGTTCCGCAGCGGCACCGCCGTCAAGATCGACCTGCGCTTCTACG
>JAUVBO010000796.1 GCA_030591195.1 Pseudomonadota bacterium | reverse complement strand
GTTGACCGTGCTCGCGCGCCATGCCCGGCAGCACGCGCGGTCGGTGCGAGCCGCCGCGGCACCGATCAGCTGCGCCTACGGAGACGCCGAGAGCTCGATGCAGGTGGAGACCTATCTCCAGCTCGCCGCGGCGACGATCAGGCACGCCCGCCGGATCCGCCACGCCAACACAGCTCGCCGCCTGAAGGCGCACCGATGAGCCGCCTGCTGACGGTGGAGATCCACGACGTCTCACCGGCGACGTCCGCTCGAGTGCGCGAGCTCGCCCGCGCGATCGCGACCCTCGGACTGACCCGTCCGACGTTGCTGGTGGTGCCGAGCCACGTTGACCGGTCCGGACAGCGGTGGGATCTGCGGCAGGACCCGCGCCTGCTGGTGTGGCTCCACCACCGCCTCGCCGATGGTGCCGAGCTGGTGCAGCACGGGCTGACCCACCGCGCACCGGCTCCACCGCCGGCGGGCTGGCGCCACCTGTCCGACCGGGCGATGCACCGCTGGTTCAGCCGGGGAGAGGCCGAGTTCGCCCACCTCGATGGTGACGAGGCAGCGCGGCGGCTTCGTCGCGGACGGACGATCCTCGCCGAGTGCGGCCTGCACGCCGACGGGTTCATCGCCCCAGCCTGGCAGCAGAGCCCGACGGCCCTGGCCGAGGTCGAGCGGGCGGGCTTCGCCTTCACCGCCTTCCTCAACCACGTCCAGCCGCTGGTCGGCGACCGGTCACCGCTGCGAACGCCCGCGCTGACGTTCGCAGCGCCCAATCGGCTGATCGACCGCGGCAAGCGCGCGGTGATGCTCGGCCTCGAGCACCTCGCCCGTCGCGCCCCGCTGCTGCGCGTCGCGCTGCACCCCGTGGACGCCGAGGGGCAGCACCCGCCGCTGCCGCACATCCTTCGCCGCCTCGAGGCGCTGCTGCGCCGACGCCGGCCGACGACCTACGCCTCCTGGCTGGCCACCCGCTGCGACGAGCTGGCCGCGGCCGCATGAGCGCCGCGAGCCCCACCCTCGCCGTCCGCTGCCGCCGCCTCCGCTGCCTGGGCGTCAGCCTGCTGACCACCGCCCTCGACGCGGGGCTCTTCGCGCTCTGCCTGCTGACGCTGGCCGGTCGAACGCTGCTGGTGGCCCGCTGGGTCTGCGGCGCGGTCGGCGCGGTCGCCAACTTCGCCCTCAACCGCGGCTGGACCTTCGACGCCGGCCGCGCGGGGACCGGCAGACGGCAGCTCTGCCGCTACGCGCTCACCGCCGCCGCCGCGGTGACCCTCGCCACCGCGATCTGGTGGCTGCTCGGCCTCTGCTGCGGCTGGGACCCCCGGCTGCTGCACCTGCTGAGCATGGCGCTGGTCTGGGTCGGCTTCACCTATCCGCTGCTCCGCCGCTGGGTCTTCGTCGCGCAGTGACGCACAGCTTCGCCTGGCTCCCTCGCCGCGGTCAGGGGTTAGCCGTGACGCCGAGCACGTTGGGCAGTGGCCACTGGGCCCGGTTGGCGTCGCTGGCGAAGAACCCGGTCTCGTAGCTACCGGCGAGGTCGAGGTCGACGCCGCCGGCGTGGATCGACGCGCACCAGGTACAGCCGCGAATCAGAGACCCGCACGGGTCCCCGGTGGCTGCTCGGGAAGGTCGCGTAGCGCGCCCCGGGCAACAGCGCTCGAAACGATGCGCCGTGGCAGGTGCGGGCATCTCCGCAGGTAATGGCCGGGGCGACCAGGGCCGACCCCGCGAACACCAGAGGCAGTGGTCGGTGGGCCATGTCCATCGTACGGTCGGGTGCTCGGCGCCGTGCGCTCGGCGCTCCGGGGTTTCAGGCTAGCCTCGCCACCGCCCCGCTCGGTGCTGATCTTTCGGCGCGGAAACAGCTGGCCCGAACCGCGAGTGTCACTTTGGGGGGGTAGATGAATCATCTACCCCCCCAAAGTTACACCCATCGTCGCGTTTCCCGTGTGGACGCGTCATCTCCCCGCCCAAAGTGACACCCTGACGCCCTACCGGGCACAAGAGTGTCACTTTAGCGGGTGGGACGATTCATCTACCCCGCCAAAGTTACACATCACGCGATCAGCCGGGTGAGGTTTCGGGCCTGCGGCAGCAGCCCGCGCTCGTGATCGTCGGGATCCGGGCGTTCGGGTCTCGCCAGAGACTCCCAAGGCTGCTGGCTGCCAGGTTGCTGGCAGGGTCAGCAACCTGCGCCCGAGAGCCAAGGGCTATTGGAACGGACGCCATCGGATCGACGATTGAAGGGCGAGCTGGCTACCCCGGCTTGCCTCGCTGAGATCTGACGGTTCTCAGACCCCTGGGAGGTGCCGCTGGATTCCGTTGGCATGTCTGGACTTCAGCTTGCGGCACGGCGCTTGCTTTGTGTCCCGCCCATGCCACGTCCAAGCTGCTCTTCGATGATCACGTCACGCTCGTTGTTCGGATCGCTGCTGGCGCTCTTCGCCCTGGTGGCGCTTTCGGGGGCCTGCGGTCGCAGCCCGGCGCCTGTTGCCGGCGCGCCTGGCTCGCCGGAGCCGCTGGGTGGTCCAGGGGCAGGCAGTCTCGACCCGGGTGCAACGGGGAGCGGTGGCGGGACCCTGGTGCCGATCCCGAGCGAGCCCGAGCTGCCGCCGAGTGACCGACCGGGCGGGCCGCCCGATGTCCGACCGGAGCCGCTACCGGACGATCCGGACCCGCCTCCGCCACCAGACGATGCGGACCCACCACCGCCGCCGCCGCCGAAGCAACCGGACCTGTGGATCAAGACCTTCGAGGCCAAGCTGGTAGACGGCGACATCCGCTACCGGGTCGAGGTCTGCAACGCTGGCCTGAACAGCGCCGTGTTTTTCCGCGTGGACTTCTACTACAACAACCCGACCCCGCCACTGCCGCTGATCGCGGGGGACTCGAGCCAGTTCATCGTGGTGCTCGAGGGTGGCAAGTGCAAAGAGCTCACGCGCCAGCGCACGGACGCACCGGTCGGGGTCTACGCCTCGCGAGTGGCCGTGGACACGCTCAAGACCGTCGCCGAGGCCAACGAGGACAACAACGCTGCTGGCCCCAAGGTGGTCTTTGTCAGCTCTTCGGCCAGCTGCGCGGCCTTCTGCGGCTTCGCGTCGACCTGCGGCCTGGTCGGCTGGACGGAGTACCCCCGCTGCCTCGACTGGTGCGGCGGCATGGCGGAGGAGCCCCGGGACTGTG
>JAUVBO010000057.1 GCA_030591195.1 Pseudomonadota bacterium | reverse complement strand
GGGCGCGGCCGCCGGCGCAGTGCAGCCGGGCGACGCGCTTGGCTTCCTGGCCAGCGTCGACGCCGAGGAACTCGGCGATCGCGTCGAGCGCCGCGGGGCTCGAGACGGTGCAGCCGCCCGGCGCGCGCTCGCCGGTGACCACCTTCTCGGCGAAAGCGTGGCAGCCGGGCTCACCGCAGGCGCCGCAGTTGGAGCCGGGGAGCAGCTCGTCGACCCGCTCCACCCGCGGGTCCTCGGGCACACGCAGGAAGCGGTAGGCCACGGCGAGCACCGTGCCGAAGAACAGGCCGAGCCCGCCCATGACCGCCGCTGCGACCGCTATGTTCTGCATCTGCCGCCCTCTCTTCGAGGTCTGTCGCCGCCGACCCGTCGACTCGCCGGCCGACCACAGCAAAGCATCGTCGACTAGTTGAACGGTGCGGCCCGCTTGATCAACGCCTCGAGGTTGGCCTCGTCCGGGTTCTGCGGCTTGCCCGGGTGGATGCAGCGCGCCGGGCACTTCTCCGCGGCTTCCACCAACTGGGCGAAGGTCCCCTTGCTCAGGTCGCCGATCTCTGCCTGCTTGTTGCCGTTGTAGACAAAGAGCAGCCGGTTGAGACCGGTGCAATCGTTGCAGGAGGTGCAGAGCATCGAGTCGATCATCGGCTCGTCGTAGCCGAAGGCATCGTCCTCGGGCTCCTCTTCCGCCGCCGCTGGGGCCACCTCGGCGGCCTCCGCCGCCGCTGGGTCCACCTCCGCGACCGCCGCGCCGCCAACCGCGGGGCCGCCCGGCGCCAGACCCACGCCTCCAGCGAGGCCGAGCGACGCAACGTCCATGCCGGTCAGCACCGCGGCGAGCTGGCCCATCGCCTCGCCCGCCGTCTCGGCGCGCACCCGCTCGAGCTCGGCCCGGTGCTCAGCGCGAGCCCGCTCGAGCTCGGCCGCGGCCTCGGCCTCGATCGCGGCCCGGGCCTCGGCGATCGCCCGGTCGACGTGCTCGTTCTTGATCCCGGCCAGCTCCTGCAGCGTGCGCCAGAATCGCAGCCGGTCGCGCGTCGCCAGCGCCAGCGCCCGCGAGATCGCGAGGCGGTGGGCCTGGCCCTGTGGGTCGACCGCCCAGACGAAGGGCACGGCGCGGGCGCCGTCGTCGTCGTCGAGGGTCAGGTAGACGTCCACCGGCACCAGATCCTCGGCCGCACCGCAGGCGTCGGGGACGAGGCGGAAGTGCCGCCGGTAGCTCGGCTCGAGCAGAGCGAAGTCGGCGAAGGTGAACGACAGCGAGAGCGTCTGCTGCGCGCCGCCGGCCGCGAGGAAGACCTGCTCGTAGACGGGCCACTCGGCCTCGAGCTCGGGGTTGCCCGAAAAGTCGAACCGCGCCGCCCAGCTGTCGCCAGCGCCCGGATCGTAGCGGTAGACCGGGTGGGCGCGACTGTCGAGCGACGCGCCGGCGTAGAGCCAGGGGCCGAGCCGCTCGCGCACCGGATCGGTGCCCGCGGCGGCCGGCGCCGCGATGACGTGCAGCCCGGTCCTGGTGCAGGAGAGCGCCCGCAGGAAGCCCGGCGCCACCTCGCCGGGCCGGGCCGCGGCGCACTGGTTGATCAGCGCCTCGCGGTGGCTCATGCCGAGGTAGCCGAGCTCGAGGCGGAAGCCCGACAGCGGGTCCTCTCCGGGACCGACGCCGGGGTTGTCGCCCGGCTGGACCCGCGCGATGACCTGCACCGGCCGCCCCGAGACCAACAGCCGCGAGAGGCTGGTCATCCCGTTCGCCGCGAGCTGCTGGTCGGTGGCCACGGCCGCCACCACCGGCAGGCAAAGCAGCTCCTCGGCGCTGAAGGCCTGCCAGTCGAAGCCGGCGAGCCAGCCGTCGTGCCGGTCGGGGTCGTAGGCGTGGTCGATCTCGAGGCGGGCGACGCGCATCGCGCGGAAGACATGGGCGAAGACCTGGGCCTGGGCGTCGAAGAGCGCTGAGGCCTTGCCACAGGCGTCGTCCGTCTCACCGCTCAACAGCTCCTTGGGGACGTCGACCCGAATCGAGTCGTCGACTTGGTGCACCACCATCAGCAACGGACGATCTGACGTCCCCTGGGAGTCGAGCACTTGGAGGGCCCTGTCGATCCGCTCGCGGCGCTCGGCGGGCATCGTCACCGTGCCCCGATGACTGCCGAGCTGCTTCGAGAGGGATCCGAGGTCGAGGATCCCGTCGGAGCCACCACCGACGTCGTCGGCCAGGGCCGTGGCGCTACGGGCCTCATCGGATTTATCGCGCTCGACCTCGAGCAGTCCGCGCAGCCGGTTGGCCAGCCGCGCCGCTTCCTGGTGGAACGCCGCCCGGCGCGGCAGCAGCTCGCAGTAGACCGCGTGGCGCAGCAGGTAGAGGTCGGCCTGGGCCGAGAAGCCGAGCAGCTGGCACTCGGGCAACGCCGCCTCGAGTGCGTCGAGGTCCTGCCGCAGCGCTTCGTCATGAGCGCCGGTGAGCTCGAGCTCGCCCTGCAGCGCCTGGCCGGCGCCGGCCAGCACCGCCCGCGCCGCCACCGGCTTGCCTTCCTCGGATAGGGCGTCACGCACGATCCGCTCGAGCCGCGGCAGGTTGTCGCGCAGGATCCTCGCCTGGTCGTCCTTGGGCGCGAAGGTCGAGAGGGTCTCGGTCAGCGCCTCGGAGAGCGGGGACCAGATCTTCTCGCGTCCGGGCTCTGGCGGGTAGAGCATCAGCGGGTAGTCGGTGCGGACCTTCTGCGCGTCGCGGTCGGGCCAGAGCAACGAGGGGACGTAGTCGCCCTCGAGCGGCTCGACCTCCGCAGCGCCAGCGTGAAAGGCCCGCAGTCCGGCGAGGGCGACCATGTCGACCTCGCCGACCGCCGACGGCAGCAGCGGCACCCGACCGGCGTCGCCGTTGTCCGGGCCCGACTGGGCCTGCTCTCCGGCGACCGGTGCCTGGGGTGCAGTGGAGACTGCGGGGGTTTCGGAGACGTTCTCGGGCTGGGTCATGATCTTATCGCAGCCTGTTTGTTCGCGCGGAGGCGAAGCTAGCCAACACGAAGAAAAGCGACCGATAGGGACCTGTCACCGCTGGGGCACCGACCGCTCGCCGCATCCTGAACCAGACGCCGCCCGCCGCGGATGAGCCGTGAGGGCACGACGCCTCGCTCAGGCCCGGACCGCGAACAGGTCGAGCTGTTTCTCCAAGGCCCTGAGCTTCTCGTCGACCGGCATGTCCATCCCCAGCTGGGTGAAGTCCTCGTAGCAGGGGCGGCTCTCGTCGGCGTACAACAGGCCGATCGGTAGCAGATCATCGCGCTCGCACATCACCCGGGCGGCGTTGAGGTCGATGGGGTCGTGCTCCTCCTGATTCTTGTACATCCGCTTGAGCGTGTCGTCGGCCTCGACGCCGTCCTCGTGGGTCAGCAGCAGCATCCGGCTCGGGTCGTTCTGCAGCTCCTCGTAGAGCTTCCAGGTGTACTGGGGGCAGCGCTGCATGATCTGGACGAAAGACAAGCCCCGGTGGTGGTAGGCCCGCTTCAGCGTCGCGTAGAGGTGCAACGGGTTCCAGTCCACCGTCTGGGCGACGAAGGAACAGTTGGCCACGCCGAGGGTCGTCGCCGGCGGGTTGATCGGCGGCAGCCAGGCCCCCCGCGGGTGGGTGTTGGTGCTGAGGCCGACCGGGCTCGTCGGCGCGGTCTGCTTCTTGGTCAGGCCGTAGACGGCGTTGTTGAACAGCATCACCGTCATGTCCATGTTGTAGCGGATGGCGTGGATCCAGTGGGCGGTGCCGATCGAGCAGCAGTCGCCGTCGCCGGTGGAGACCCAGACCTTGAGGTCCGGGCGCCGCGCCTTGACCCCGCAGGCCACCGGCAGCGCGCGGCCGTGCAGGCCGTGGAAGCCGTAGGTCTTCATGTAGTGCGGAAAGCGGCTCGAGCAGCCGATGCCCGAGACGTTGACGATCTTCTCCGGCAGGAGCTGCTCGTCGCGGCAGATCCGCTGGACCGCGGCGAGCACCGCGTGATCGCCGCAGTTGGGACACCAGCGCGCGACGTTGCTGGTGTAGTCGTCGAGGGTGAAGTAGCGGGGCGGAAGGTCGAGCGACCAGTCTCCCTTGAGGCCGAACATTGGATCTCCCTCCTTAGGCCCGGGCCGGGGCCGGGGCCGACTTGGCGGCGCTAGTGCTGGTGGCGGTTGTGATGCCCGCGGCGAAGCGGCGCTTCAGCTCATCGTAAATCTGCCCCGGCGGGATCGGCTGGCCGTAGACGTTCGACCAGCAGTCGATCGGCAGCAGCGTCTCGGCCCGCAGCACCCAGGCGAGCTGGGCCAGCCGACGGGTGCCTCCCTCCTTCAGCGCCGGGGCGTCCGGCGCGTCGCTGTAGTTGATCTCGACCGTCATCACCTGCTTGAAGCGGGAGAAGATCTCGGTCAGGCCCATCGGGAGCGGCGAGACGAAGTGCAGGTGCATCGAGGAGACCTTGTGGCCGTCGGCCCGGGCGCGGTCGACGGCCTCCTCGATGGCGCCGAGGGTCGAGCCCCAGGCCACCACCAACAGGTCGCCCTCGGGGTCGCCATGAACCTCCGGGGTCTTCAGCGTCCGCTGCACGGCGGCGAGCTTGGCCGAGCGCATCTGCATCCCGAGCTGGTTCGCCGCCGGCTCGTAGGCGATGTGGCTCTCCTCGTCGTGGGCCAGGCCGGTCAGCACGTACTCACCTCCGGCCTGCCCCGGGATCGGCCGCGGCGAGAGGCCGGTCACCGGATCCCAGTTGTAGGGCGAGATCTCCTTGTTCCAGGCCGACTGATCGATCGGCGGCGGGAACCACTCGGCCTTGATCTGGGGCCGCGGGAAGGGCGAGACGCCCGTCGCGAGGTTGGCGTCGGTCAGCACGAACACCGGCATCCGGAAGGCCTCGGCCAGCTTGCGGGCGGTGATGACAAAGTGAAAGCACTCCTCGATCGTCGCCGCGGCCATGATGATCTTCGGCGAGTCGCCGGGCTGGCCGTAGAGCGAGGCCAGCAGGTCACCCTGCTCGACCTTGGTCGGCAGGCCGGTCGAGGGGCCGCCGCGCTGAACGACGACGATCACCAGGGGAATCTCGGTCATCACCGCGGTGCCGATGAACTCGGTCTTGAGCGCCATGCCGGGACCCGAGGTGACCGTGCAGGCGGTCTTGCCAGCGTAGGTCGCGCCGATGGCGAAGCCGATCGCCGCGATCTCATCCTCCGCCTGGTGCAGGAAGCCTCCCACCTCGTGGTAGGCCGTCGCCACGTGGTGCGAGACCGAGGTGGCCGGGGTGATCGGGTACATCGACAGGACCTCCATCCCGGAGGCCATCACGCCGAGACCGACCGCCTGGTTGCCGTTCATCACCACCAGCGGCTCGTCGTTGTCCCAGCGCGGGATCTCGTAGCGATAGGGCACCCGCTCGGCGGCGAACTTGTGGCCGCCGTGGAGCAGCTCGACGTTCTTGTCGACGACCTTGCTGCCCTTGCGATCGAAGAGATAGTGGATCTCCGCCTCGGCCAGCTCCAGCGCGAAGCCGTAGATCTGGCAGAGCATGCCGAGGACAAACATGTTCTTGCCGAGGCGCGGGTTGTCCGTGTACTGCTTGCAGACCTCGTCGAGGGGCAGCTCGACGACGTTGACGCCCAGGTCCTTGAGCGTCTTGACCCCCTCGGCGTACTGCTGGCGGATCTCGTCGATCTGGTCGGTGGCCCACTTGTTCTCGAGCAGCAGGATGGTGCCCTTCTTGAAGGCCTTCTGGCCGATGCGGCCGTAGAGCACCTGCTCGTTGAAGGCGACGACGAGGTCGGCCCCATCCCCCATGTTGGTCATCGCGCGGCTGCCCATCCGGACCCGGATCCCACTGGCACCGGCGGGGCTCCTCCCGGGGGGCTTGATCTCGGCCGGAATGATCTCGACCGTCCACACGCCGTTGCCAGCCTTGGCAGCGATCGCTCCCAGCGACTGGCCTGCCTTCTGGGCACCCTCGCCGGAGTCGCTGACGATCTCGACCACCTGCTGCTCCACACGCACGCGCTCGCCGTTGGGCTTGCTCGCGACGCCGTCGCCTGATTGGGTCATTGACACACCCTCTTCTTGTTCGTTGAGCCGGGAAACCTGAGCGTCAGAATTGGGGATCCATTCCCGGGTGCTTCCTTCAAATCCTTGCGGTAGCCACTGCCCCGCTACCTCGCAATCTCGGTCGCCCGTCCCGCGGTGGATCTGGCCGGCCGCTCGCCGTACTCAAGTACTTTTCTTCACCTTCGTCAAGATCAAGCTGCAACGCCGCAACATGGTCAAACCACCCACGGCGGACGCTCGATATCCACGGTGTTTATGACACAAAATGGTCCTAATTCGCACTCGACAATGCGGTGCGTCATAGACACGCACGAGGATCCGGCGAGGGATGATCACCTATGCGAGTTTTTCGCATGACGCGTGCCATGGACGCCGACTATCGACGCTGCCGGAGAATAGCGGTGAAACACAAGCCAAGGCTCACCGACCGGTGTACGCTCCGGTCCTGACAACTATTGAGGAGAGGCAAACATGGCCAAGCTCGAAGGCAAGATCCTCGTCGCCCAGGGTGGGGGCCCGACGGCCGTAATCAATCAATCGCTGGTCGGGCTGGTGGTCGAGGCTCGCAAGTTCGAGGAGATCAGCCGGATCTACGGCGCGGTCCACGGGGTCCAGGGCCTGGTCGCCGAGGACCTGATGGACCTGACCAAGGAAACGACCCATAACCTGGAGCAGGTCGCCCGGACGCCCGCGTCTGCGCTGCTGTCGACCCGGGACAAACCCGACGCCGAGTACTGCGAGCGGATCTTCAAGGTCCTGCGGGCGCACGACGTGCGCTACTTCTTCTACATCGGAGGCAACGACAGCTCTGACACGGTACGGATCGTCAACCAGAACGCGATCGACGCCAAGTACGAGCTACGCTGCGTCCACATCCCGAAGACGATCGACAACGATCTGGTGATCAACGACCACACCCCGGGATACCCGTCGGCGGCGCGCTACGTCGCCCTGGCCTTCATGGGGGTCAACCTCGACAACCGCGCCCTGCCGGGCGTCTACCTCGCCGTGGTCATGGGCCGTCACGCGGGCTTCCTCACCGCCGCCTCGTCCCTCGGCCGCGCCTATGACGACGACGGCCCGCACCTGATCTACCTGCCCGAGCGCTCCTTTTCGGTGGAGCGGTTCCTCGGCGACATCGACCGCGTCTACCAGCAGCACGGCCGCTGCGTGGTGGCGGTCAGCGAGGGCATCAACGACGATCAGGGCACGCCGATCATGACCAAGCTGACCGAGAACGTCGAAAAGGACGCCCACGGCAACGTCCAGCTCTCGGGCACCGGCGCCCTCGGTGACTTGCTCGCTACGCGGATCCGGGCCGAGCTCGGCATCAAGCGCGTCCGCGCCGACACCCTGGGCTATCCCCAGCGCTGCTACATGGGCATCGTCTCGGACATCGACCAGCACGAGGCCCGCGAGGTCGGCGAGAAGGCGGTCCAGTTCGCCCTGTGGGAGGACGTCGACGGGTCGGTGACGATCCACCGCACCGGCAACTACTCGGTCGACTACCGGCTGACGCCGCTGGAGGAGATCGCCGGCAAGACCAAGCACATGCCAGACAGGTTGATCAACGAGGCGGGAAACGACGTCTCGCCAGCGTTCTACGCCTACGCGCGGCCGCTGCTCGGCAGCGGCATGCCGCGGACCCACCGCCTGCGCGCCCCGACCGTCCGCAAGCTGCTCTCGTGATGACGCGAGCGCTATTTCCGGATGCGGGATTGGAGGCGGTGGTAGGCGCGGCCGGCGGCCTCGGCCACCTCGCGGAAGCGGCCGACCACCGCGTCGGGGATCGTCACCCCGGGCAATGAGTGGGCGCAGAGCAGGTTGACGACCTTGGTGCCGAGGAAGATCGGCGCGACGCAGACCTGGCCCGGCGGCGGGGTGGAGAGAAAGCGAGCGATCTGGTGCTGGGTCGCATCGTCCGAGCCGGCGATGCGAAGCGCCGCCCGCAGCTCGAGCGCCCACTGCAGCGCCGAGGGCTTGTTCAGCTCCACGGCGAGCTGCTGCACCTCGTGGTCGCCGACCTGGATCCGCTCGCTGCCATCCTCCGAGAGGACCTCGGCGCAGCAGCCGAGGGCGTAGCTGCCGCGAACCCAGAACAGCAGGCTCGCGCCGGCCTCCTCGAACACCGGCGCCACCAGCACCCTGACGATCTCTGACCCGCTGGTGGCCGCATCGAGCCGGCGGACGAGCCCCTCGGCCGGCGATGCCTCGAGGAACTCGACGTCCGCATCGTCGAGGTCGATGTCGGTGTCGCGGCCGACAGGCTCGTCGGCGAGCTCGGAGACGTAGACCGCCGACGCGGGCTGCTCGTTGGTCGTGGCGCGCTTCGGCACGGCGAGCTGGTCAGGAATCTGAAAGCGCTGGCTCTTGCGCAGATCCACCGGCGCAGCGACGATCTGGGTCCCGCTCTTGCCCACCTCGCTCTGGTCGCTCACCCTGACCGGGGCGATGGAACCGGTGGGTGCGTGCACGCTCGCCCGAACGTACTGCCGCTGGCCCGGCGACCGCTCGCCACCATCGGGCATGCGGCAGAAGCGCTTGACCCGCGGCACCTCGTAGAAGCGCTCGAGCAGGAAGTGGAAGCGCAGCTCGGGCACCACCAGCGGCTTGATCCCGCAAGCGAAGAAGCTGCAGAGCCGGATCACGTTCTCGGGCGTCGGGTCGAGCATGCCGACCCGGATCGCGTCGACCGAGTCCTCGGCCACGGGGATGCAGCCGAGCCGGATGCAGTCGGCGGCGGTCGCCCGCTCGAGCACCGCCGGCGAGATCCGCGCCAGCGTCGCGGCGTCTACCTCGGGTAGGCCTCGCTGCTCCACCAGCGCCCGCCCGACGGCATCGAGCCGGAGGAAGCCCAGCTCCACCAGGTTGGTGCCGATCCGTGCGCCGTAGACCACCTGGGTCTCGAGCGCGAGGTCGAGCTGGGCCTGGCCGATCAGGCCG
>JAUVBO010000441.1 GCA_030591195.1 Pseudomonadota bacterium | reverse complement strand
GCCCTCACCGGCGGTGAACGAGTGGCTCGAGCGGACGTTGAACCGGTAGCCCTTGAGGTAAGAGAAGATGCCGTAGCCGTGGCCACGGAAGATCATCTGCACCGAGATCGTGTGGTTGCCGGGGACGATGCTGCTGTTGAAGACCTCGAACTCGCGCTTGTCGTTGAGCGCGCCCGAGTCGTCGCTCTTGGCGTAGATCTGGGCGCCGTCGACCGCATAGACCAGCTTGATCAGTCGGAACGAGCTACCCATGTTGTTCTTGTGCTTGATCACGGCCCGAGATCCGGCGATCACCCCGTGCAGCACCGTCTCCTTGAGCAGGTTGAGCCGCGCCTTGGAGCGGAAGATCTGCTCCTTGAGCTCGTTGACCCGCTGTTCGAGCTCGCGGAGCTTGACCGAGTAGTCGCCCGGGCTGGTCGAGGCCGGGGCCGCGACCGGCGCGGCGGCCGCGGGCGCGGCGCCCTTGGCCCCTTCTTGCTGGGCCAGGGCCAGGTTACCGACGAACACCAGAGACGACACGACAGCGACGGACAAGACCAGCCGAGTCAACGACGGTCTGATCAACGACGGTCCGATCAACGACGGTCTGCGCATTCGGAAACCCCCTCCGCGTCGGAGTGCCACGTTCACGCGATACGGCACGCGGTGACCAGCGTGGACGATCACGCGATTCCAGTGTGGATCGAGCGCCCTTGCGAAGTACATCGATGAAGCACTCCTGCAGAGTACCTCGGTACGGGCGCAACCCCCCTCACGTTACCTCCGGGGTGATACCAAATGGGCCCGCAAGTGTCAATCAACGCGGGGGTTTTCGCCATTTTCGGCGTGACCCGCGGCACAGCGATCCGGGCGAGCTAGGCCTGCTTGCCGCGCGCCACCGGAGCCCAGAGAGCCTCGAGCAGCTCAGCGGTGCAGGCGCCGGTGGCCGCCGAGATCGGGTGAACCTCGAGCTCAGGGGGAAGCGTCGAGCGAATGGCTTCGATCCGCTCCGGCGAGAGCAGATCGATCTTGTTCAGGGCGACGAGCACCGGCCGCTCGGCGAGCTCGGGGTCGTGAGCCGAGACCTCGCGGCGCAGCACGGCCAGGTCCTCGGCCGGGCTGCCGGGCTCGTCGATCAGGGCGTGGCGGTCGTCGATGAGGAACACCAGCACCCGGGTGCGGTGGATGTGCCGCAGGAATCGGTGGCCAAGCCCGACACCCTGGTGGGCGCCGTCGATCAGGCCGGGGATGTCGGCCATCACGAACGAGCGCTCGTCCGACAGCCGCACCATGCCCAGCTTGGGGGTCAAGGTCGTGAACGGGTAGTCGGCGATCTTCGGCCGGGCCGCCGAGACCCGCGCGATCAGTGTGCTCTTGCCGGCGTTGGGCAGGCCCACCAGCCCCACCTCGGCCAGCACCTTGAGCTCGACCCGCAGCCGGCGCTCCTCGCCCGGCTCGCCCGGATCCGCCACCCGCGGCGCTCGGTTGGTCGAGGTGGTGAAGCGCATGTTGCCCCGACCGCCACGGCCCCCGTGGGCCACCACCAGCGTCTGGCCCGACTCCACCAGGTCGCCGAGCAGATCGCCGCTGTCGTTGTCGTAGATCAAGGTGCCGCAGGGCACGCGCACCTCCTTGGACGCCCCCGCCCGCCCGTGACGCTCCTTGCCCTGCCCGTGCACCCCGTGCTTCGCCCGGTAGAGCTTCTGGTAGCGGAGATCCAGCAGGGTCGAGAGCCCCGATTCGGCGATGAAGACCACGTCACCGCCGCGGCCACCATCGCCGCCCGAGGGGCCCCCACGCGGGACGTGAGCCTCGCGCCGGAAGGCCACGCAGCCCCGCCCGCCCGCGCCAGCGCGGACGGTGATCGTCACCTCGTCAACGAAACGCATCGCAGCTCGAGCCTATCGTAAGGGATGAGCAACAAGGAACAGCGAACTCGCGGGGCAGAGTTGCCGCGAGACGCGAGCCAGAGCGGTGACGCCTACTCGGCTGGCGCCTGGGGGGCTGGCGCCTGGGGGGCATCCTCGACGGGGACGACCGACACGCGGCGCTTGCGGCGCTGGAAGCGCTCGAACTTCACCACGCCGTCGGTCAGCGCGAAGAGGGTGTAGTCGCGCCCGCAGCCGACGTTGCGCCCCGGGTGGATCCTGGTTCCCAGTTGCCGGACGATGATGTTGCCGGCCCGCACCGGCTCGCCGCCGTACTTCTTGACGCCCCGGTGCTGCGGGTTGGAGTCGCGCCCGTTTCGGGTACTGCCCTGTCCCTTTTTGTGTGCCATGGCGTCTCCTCCTGAGGCGGTCGCGGCCGGCGCCGGTGCGGCATCGGCCGGAGCGACGATCGCGGTGATCTTCAGCGCCGTGTAGTGCTGGCGGTGACCGGCCTTGCGGCGGTAGTGCTTACGGCGCTTGTACTTGTAGACGATTACCTTGCGATGGCGATCGTGATCGAGGATCTTCGCCGACACCGCCGCAGCGTCGACGGTCGGCCGCCCGAGCCGGACGTCGTCGCCGTCGACCACCAGCAGCACGTCCTTGAGCACGATGGTGTCGCCGACCTCGCCAGCGAGCTTCTCGACCTGGATCGTGTCACCCTCGGCGACGCGATACTGTTTTCCACCAGTTTTGACCACAGCGTACATGGTTGATTCCTGACCGAAACGGAAATAACACTTTTGTTTACAGGCGGTTACAGTGCCTGCGACGGAGGCCGCTACGGCCGCCGAGTGGGCAGTCTACAAATCCCTCCCCAGGTGTCAAGTCCGCATTTTCTTTGTCGCTGGCAGCGCCTCGGCGCCCCTGCGGGCCGAGAGGTCCGTTGCCCTACTCGAACAGGGAGGTGATGGTCTGCTCCGAGGGGGGACGGGCAATACCGACCTCGGTGACGATCGCCGCCACCAGCGCGGCAGGGGTCACGTCGAACGCCGGGTAGCGGACCTTGACGCCTTCGGGCGCGATCCGGGTCTCGCCGATGCGGGTGACCTCGTCCGCCGAGCGCTCCTCGATCGGGATCTCGGCGCCGCTGGCGACGTCGAGGTCGATGGTGGAGCGCGGCGCGGCGACGTAGAAGGGGATCTGGTGGTGATGCGCCAGCACAGCCACCGTGTAGGTACCGATCTTGTTTGCCACGTCGCCGTTGCGGGCGATGCGGTCGGATCCGACGAGGCAGCAGCTGATCTCGCCGCGCGCGATCAGCGCGCCGGCCATGTTGTCGCAGATCAGCGTGACGTCGATCCCGTCGCGCATCAGCTCCCAGGCGGTCAGCCGCGCGCCCTGCAGATACGGACGCGTCTCGTCGGCAAAAACCCGGATCCTCTTGCCCGCCTCGACCGCGGCGCGGATCACGCCGAGGGCCGTACCGTAGCCGCCGGTGGCCAGCGCGCCAGCGTTGCAGTGGGTCAGCACCGACGCCCCGTCGGGGATCAGCTCGGCGCCGAGCCGGCCCATGGCGCGGCAGAACTCGATATCCTCGTGCCAGATCGCGATCGACTCGCGCTCGAGGGCCTCACGCGCCGCGGCCGGCCCCTCGGCGATCGTCGCCTCGAACAGCTTGCGCTGCCGTTCGATCGCCCAGAACAGGTTCACCGCCGTGGGACGCGCGGCAGCCATCGCCCGGCAGGCGACAGCAAAGCCCTCGCGCAGGGCGGCGACGTCGTCCGGCAGCCGGCGCGCCTCGGCGGCCAGGCCCATCGCCGCCGCGCAGCCGATGGCCGGCGCGCCGCGGATCACCAGCGCCCGGATCGCCTCGGCTACCGACGCCGCGTCCCCGTAGGTGTTCCAGATCTCCTCGATCGGCAGCCGCCGCTGGTCGAGCATCACCACCTTGCCATCGTCCCAGTAGATCGGGCTCAGGACCTCGTCCCAGAGCTTGCGCTTGTCGTCGGTCATCGTTGCTTCCGTCGTTGCTGCTCGGTGGCTCAAGGGTTGGGGAGCTGGACGGTCAGGTCGCGCAGCTCCTCGGCGACGGTCTCGAGCATCTGGATCGCCTGATCCGTCTCACCCGCGAGGTAGGCCTTGATCCCGCGCAGGGCCAGCTGGGCGCTGGTGGCGTTGATCTGGCGCCGCTTGAGCAGCTTGGCCAGCGACACCGAGTGGAGCTCGCGCTCCAGCGTCTCGAGTGCGGCGACCAGCGGCTCTGGCAGACGGGGCTCAGCGGGCGGGGCTTGATCGTTCGCGTCGGGCATCGTTCACCACCATTGGGGCTTTTGGGCGGCCACAGTCTACCGAATCGGAACCGCATTGCCAGAGGAGGGGCTCCACGCTCGCTCGTCCCGCTCTGCATCAAGACCGGGCGACGGCCTTACCGGCCTGTGACGCCTTGCCGGCCTGTGACGGCATTGGCCGGCCGCCCAAAGCCCAACACCGAGCGCACGGTGCTGCTGTGCCGAGGCACGGCGTGGGGCCCCACAGAGGACCTGGCGGGACAGTGCCCCAATCCCTTGGCGTCCGTCCCGTGAAGCCCACATCGCCGATCACGCCGGGTGACGACTCAAGATGAGGCCGGAAATGCTCCATAGGCCACCGGTGACCGGTATACGGCTACGAGGAAGGCAGAGCGGTCGACCCCGGTGGAT
>JAUVBO010000671.1 GCA_030591195.1 Pseudomonadota bacterium | reverse complement strand
CCAGCCCGCCAGCAGCATCGGACGACGACTGGCCCGACCCGTTCGCCGGCTCCGGTTGCACGACGCGTGCTGCCTGCTAGTATGCGCCCTCGCCGACGCTGACACGATCGCAGGGAGGAACCAGATGCGCGCATTCGTCTTCCCGGGACAGGGATCGCAGCGGGTCGGGATGGCTCGCGAGCTGCACGACGCCTACCCCGAAGCCCGCGAGGTCTTCGAGCAGGCTGATGCCGCGCTCGGGTATTCGATCTCCCGAGTCTGCTTCGACGGACCGGTCAGCGAGCTCCAGCTCACCGCCAATGCCCAGCCGGCGATCCTCACCGCCAGCGTCGCGGTGCTCCGTTGCATCGAGAAGCGGACCGACCTGCGAGCCGACGTGGCCGCCGGGCACAGCCTCGGCGAGTACACCGCGCTGGTCTGCGCCGGTGCCCTCGCCTTCGAGGACGCGGTGAGCCTGGTGCACAAGCGCGGCGAGTTCATGCAAGAGGCGGTGCCGGTGGGGCACGGCTCGATGGCCGCGGTGATCGGCTCCACCCCTGACGCGGTGGCCCAGCTCTGCGAGGACGCCGCCGAGGGGCAGGTGCTCTGCCCCGCCAACTTCAACAGCCCCCGACAGATCGTCATCGCCGGCCACAAGGAGGCGGTCGATCGCGCTGCGGCGTTGATGAAGGACCGCAAGGGGGTGGCCAAGGTGCTCAAGGTCAGCGCCCCATTCCACTGCCCGCTGATGCAGCCGGCGGCGACCAAGCTCGCCGCCGAGCTCGAGCGGGTCACCGTCGCCGAGCCGACGATCCCGGTGATCGCCAACGTTGACGGTTCACCGCACCAGGAGGCCACGGTGGTCAAGGAACTGCTCGTCCGGCAGGTCACCGGCGCCGTGCGCTGGACGGACTCGATCCGGCGGATGCGCGAGCTCGGCGTCACCGAGGCCTTCGAGCTCGGTACCGGCCGCACCCTCGCTTCGCTGATCAAGCAGATCGACGCCGAGCTGACCGTCACCAGCCTCGACGGCCCCCCCGCCCGCGAGGGCTAGTCAGAACTTCAGGTAGGGCAGGATCGTCGAGTGATCGTCGGTCCACGGTCGCGTGCCGGGCCGGCGGGCCAGCGGCCGCCAGCGGCCCGTCTGCCGCAGCCGGGCGAGGCCGACGCGGGCGCCAGCAGCCACGACCCACACCGAAGGGTAGAGCTGCCGCCGGCGACGATCGATCCGCCGGCGGCCGGAGGCCCCCCTCTCGTCGGCCGGGCCCTCGTCGCGGCGGATCAAGCCGAACATCCCCTGCGCGGAGACCGCGGCGGCCAGCTGCGGCTCGAGGTCCACGTGGCGGTTGGTGATGTTGAAGGCCAGCAACCCATCGCGCCGGAGCTTGCGACGGTAGAGCGCCAGCGCCTCGTGGGTCAGCAGGTGGACCGGGATCGTATCCGAGCTGAAGGCGTCCTGGACGATCAGGTCATAGGCGCCGTCGCCAGCTTCGCCGAGGCGAACGCGCGCGTCCCCCAGCACCACGCGCGCCGCGCCCCGGCAGTCGGCGAGGTAGCTGAACCACTCGGCGTTGGAGGCGGCGGCGATCACGTCGCGGTCGATCTCGTAGAAGGTGATCCGGTCGCCTCGCCTGGCGTAGGCCGCGATGGTGCCGACGCCGAGGCCCGCGACGGCGATCGACAGCGCCCCGGGCCCCCCGGCCCGTGACGCGGCGAGCGCGGCGAAGAGATCGCCGAGGGGGCCGCGCCGGCCAAAGTAGGTCAACGGCTCGCGGCGCCGGTTCCGATCTCGGTGCTGGGCGCCGTGCAGGGTGGTGCCGTGGTGCATCAGGGTAAACCGCCCATCGGCCGACCGGCTGATCCGGAGGGTGCCGAAGAAACTGCGCTGCTGGTGCAGCACCTCGCGGCTCGTGCCCGAGAGGACCAGTCCCGCGGCGAAGAGCCCGCCGAGCACCAGCCCCACGCGCCGGGGCGTGGTGAGGAGGTGAAACAGCAGCAGGCCACCGGACGAGCTCACCAGCAGCAGGGCGACGGCACCGATCAGCAGCGTTGTCCGTCGATCGGGCGCACCCCAGGCCACGGGCAACAGCAGCAGCGCCGCGGTGAGGGCGGCGAGGAAGCCGAGCACCTTGGCCGTCGCCCGGCCCGGACGCTGGCGCGGGCGCGCGAGGCAGGCGGCGATGACCATCAGCGGGTACTCGATCACCGTGTCGAAGATCCAGGGTGCGGCCAGCACGGTGAAGATCCCCCCGAGGCAGCCACCAGCGGCGAGCCAGAGGTAATACTCGGTCAAGCGCGACGCTGGCGGCTTGCTGCGCGCCAGCTCGCCGTGACAGACCATCGCCGCGACGAACAGCGCCGACAGATGCAGCGGAAAGTCGATCCAGAGCCGCGTCTGCGCCTGGATCAGGTAGAAGGCGAGGATCGGCAACACGGTCAACGGCTGGGCGGCCAGCATCCAGCTGGGCTTGACCAGCGGGCGGGCGGCGAAGACCAGGACGAAGGTCGAGAGGTAGAGCGCCAGCGGCACGACCCAGAAGAGCGGGATCGCCGCCACGTCGGTTGTGACGTGGCTGGTGGCACCGAGCAGCAGGCTCGACGGAACCGCCGACAGCGCCAGCCAGCGCAGGCGTTGGCGCGCCGTCGCCGGCCCGTGGGCTCCCCCCTTGTCGGCCGCGGGGGCGTCGCGCGGCCCGACCCGCCTCTGCAGCAGGATCGCCACCACGGCGCAGATACTGATCAGCGCGGCGAAGCAGGCGAGCCCGATCGACCAGAGGTCGGCCTGGGCGGTCAGCGTCAACGCCGGCTCGGCGAGCAGGGGATAGGCCAGCAGCGCGAGGAAGCTGCCGAGGTTGCTCACCGCGTAGAAGACGTAGGGCCGCGCGGCGTCGGCGTGGGCTGGCAGGCTGTACCAGCGCTGGACCAGCGGGGTGGTCGCCGCCAGGGCGAAGAAGGGCAGCGCGATCGATCCGATGAAGGCGCTGGAGATCGCCAGCACCGGATCGCCGGCAGCCGCGACGATCCGGCCGCCGAAGGCGAAGACCGCCCATCCGCCCCACACCAGCGCGACGTGCACCAGCGCCTGGAGCCAGAGGCCCGCAGCGCGGTCGAGCAGGTGGGCATAGAGGTAACCGAGCACCAGCGTCGTCTGAAACAGCACCAGGCAGGTGTTCCAGACCGCCGGCACGCCGCCGTGGGCTGGCAGCACGGCGCGCGAAAAGAGCGGCTCGACGAAGAACAGCAGCGAGGCGCTGGCGAAGAGCGTGATGCCGAACAGCAGCCGCAAGGGACTCGGTCTAGCTGACGGCCATCCGGCACATCAGCGCACCGACGAAGACCAGCACGCCGAGGGAGAGCAGCACGATCAGGATGATCCCGGTGGTCATGAAGTAGGCCCGCAGCTTGCGAAACCCCTCGATCAGGTACTGCTGGTCGGCCACGTCGCTCAACGCCACCTTGCGGAAGGCGACACTCGCCTGGTAGAGCCAGATCGCCAGCAGCACGCTGACCGTCAGCGAGATCAACTGGCCAATGGTCGCGCCGGCGTTGGTTCGGCCGACGAATGAGAGGGCCATG
>JAUVBO010000008.1 GCA_030591195.1 Pseudomonadota bacterium | reverse complement strand
AGGGGTGCTTCAGGTCAGCTGAACCTGCCGATGACCATCGTGATGTCGTCCTTCGGCGCCACGCGGCCGAAGAACTCGAAGGCGCGGGCCATCAGCGCGTTGCGGGCGTGCGTCGCGGACAGCTCGGCGTACATCTCGATGCGCTTGCGGAAGCGCCGATCGCCGTATTTCTCTCCGTCGCTGTCCTCACTCTCGACGATGCCGTCGGTGTACCAGACGATCGTGGCGTTAGGCTCGATCGAGGCCGTGGCCACCTCGAAGTCGCTCCGCCGCTCCTCACCGAGGCGATTGCCTCGGGCCACCAGGGGGCGCAGCTTGCCGTCCTGGTGCAGGTACGGGAAGACGTGACCCGCGTTGGCATACTCGAGCGTGCGCGTCTTGGCGTCGTAGATCGACGCGAAGCAGGTCATGAGGAAGCGACCCTTACCCACGGCGTGGATCGTCGCGTTCATCGCCCTCAGCAGCGCTGGCAGCTCGAGCGCCGCGCCGTTGAGCTCCCTGGTGGCGGTGGCGGCGCCCTTGGCCGCTGCGGTGATCATCGCCGACGCCGCACCGTGACCGGTGACATCCCCGATGATCACCAGCAGGCGGTCTTCGTCGAGCCGGTAGTAGTCCCACCAGTCGCCGCCGCACTGGGCTGCCGGCTGGAACAGGGCGGCGAGGCTGACGCTGTCCAGGTTCACCTCGGCGCTCTCGGGCACCAGGGAGGACTGGACGGCGCTGACGACCTCGAGCTCCTTCTCGACGACGACCCGGTACTTCGCCTGCTGCATCAACGAAACGACCTGGTCGGCCATGTGGTTGAATCGGGTCCCCAGCTGACCGATCTCGTCCCGTGAATTTACCCGCACCCGCGCGTCGAGGTCGCCGTCAGCGATCTGGGTCGCCTTCTCGGAGAGGTCCTTGATCGGCTGGGTGATCTTGATGCTCTGGACGACGTTCAACAAGACGCCGAGGATCACGGCGAGCAAGCCGAGCACGACCACGTTGCGCAGGCTGACATCCAGCTCGCGCTTCTTGAACGCCAGCTCGTTCGTGAGCTCGGTGTCCAGCGCCTTGAGCTTGGTGCAGCGATCCTTGTCACCGCACTGCTCGAGGGCAGCGACCGCGCGCTGCACCTGCTCGCGCATCCGCCCCAGGCGCTCGGCGGAGGCGTCCAGGCGCCGCGTCCCCTGGTACTTGGTCAACGCGCCGAACAGGCCGATGACCAGCGCGAGCAGGACCGCGCTGCTGGCGATCATCTTGACGATGATGCTGGGCCCCGCGTTGGCCACGGCAGTTATTCTCTCGGTGGAGCGCACGCGCTTGGTCACCTCCCCATCGCCGCCCGGCAGGTCTTCTCGTACAGGTCGCGGAAGATGTTATCAGGATCCGTGATCGCCTTGACCGCCTCGAAGTTCTCCCTGTTGAAGATCTCCCAGAACTCTTCCTTCTCATAGTAATTGTACGAGATCAACGTCTTGACCCCGTTGAGCTGCTTTAGCTTTTCTTCCATCAGGCGGTAGTAGTTCGTCTCGCCGCGTTGCTTCATCCCGTAGATCGCGATGTCGACCATCAGCTCGTCATCCATCCCATCCCAGAAGCCGTCGACGAGCCACTCGTAGTCGTGGACCCGGCGATACGGGACACACCACAGCGGAAAGTGGCCGAAGTCCTCGGCGTACCACTCCAAGAACTCCTTCAGCCTCGAGAAGGGGAGGAAGGTGTCGACCGTGACGTCCGGACGATCGTCGGAGAGCAGCAGCCAGCGCAGCTTCTCGGCGAGCCTGAGGATCTCCGTCGAGCCGAGGAACTTGCCGAACAGCAGCCGGCCGAGGAAGGACTTGGGGTGGACGTTGGTGACCCCCTGGTCGTAGCGGAAGAAGTAGTGCGGCGTCTTGAGGTAGTCCTCGTGACGCGTCGCCGTGCTCTGGTAGTAGACCTTGAGCCAGTCGTAGCGGTTGGTGTACGGCGCCGAGTCGACGAAGTCACCGACGCAGAGAGACAGCTGCGAGTTCGAGTGGATGATCCCATCCATGAAGTCGACATCCTGGTGCTGGTAGTGCGACCAGATCGCCTCCAGGTAGCTGTCGATCGAGGTGTGCTTCTCGTGTCGGAGGTGGACGAAGGGCTTGGCCGGGATCAGCCGGAACACCAGCCGCGAGAGGATGCCGACGGTGCCGAAGGAGCCGTGCATCATCTGGAAGATCAGCGAGTGCTCGTTGTTGGGGGTGCAGGTGAGCACGTCTCCCTTGGCGGTGATGATCTCGTACTCGAGGCAGGTGTCGTGGAAGCCGCCATATTGAAAGGACATCGACTCGATCGAGCAGCCCGCCACGGCCCCGCCGATGGTGATCGTCTTCAGCTCCGGGACGACGATCGGCACCAGGCCGAGCGGAAGGGTGTGGTCGACCAGCTTGCAGAAGGGGACCCCAGCCTCGGCGATGCAGATCCGTCGCTCCGGGTCGACCTCGATCACCTCGTCGAGGTCGAGCAGGTCGACCTTCTCGTCGGTGTGCTTCTTGTCATGAACCTTGGGGACCTGATGCGAGACGACTCTCTTCTGCCGGGAGAGGGGCGCGGTGCTCTTGCGGCGGCGAAGCATCTCGGCGACCCGCGCCACCTTTCGCGTGTGCTTCGCGTCCTGCCCGGCGCCCTCGGCGGTGTTCGGTCGAAACGGTTCCGTCGGGGTAGCGTTGTCCATCGGTATCCTCTTGCTCGTACCCGGGGTGTCGTTCAGCGGCCAGCGAAGATCCCCAGCCCGGCGCGCTCGGCCCACTCGCGCCAGAACACGGTGTGGTTCGAGCTCTCGGTGGCTTCGAAGCGCAAGACGTTGTGCGCGAAGACCTCCATCCGCGAGACGGTGTTCGGCGAGTAGGGCTGACCATCGTTCTCCAGCGCCAGCACGGGGTAGTCACGGGCCTTGGCCCACGGGGCATAGACCCCCTCGATCAGGCGACCAGGGAGGCAGCCGAAGGGCGCGATGATCGCGACGCCGGAGTAGCCCTCGCCCATCGCTGCTGCCCCGACCGCCGGCGACACCGTCGCCTCGCTCTCGAGCTCCGGATCGACGAACTCCTTCTGTCCCTCGCCGATGATCTCGCTCATGTGGTGGGGGACGTGGGGAATCAGGCCGGTGGGCTTGAGCACCGCGGCGATCTTCTCCTCGACGGTCTGCTTCCAGATCTTCTCGATCAGATAGACCGCCTCGTCCTTGAGACCGCCGTGGAGGAGGGAGTGTAGCCATCCCTCTCGCCTGCGGCGCCCCTCCATGATGAACTTGCGCGCGAAGTCGGTGTAGTGGAACCACTCGGTGATGCCGGTGACCTTCGGGTAGATCCCCTTCGAGATCAGCAGCTGCGAGATCTCTGCCACCGAGAAGTTGTCGCGCCGGACGTAGATCTCGCCGACGATCAGGACCTTCGGCAGATCCTCCAGGCGGCCCTTGCGGGGGACGCGACCCAGGCGGTCCGCTGCGCGCTTCAGCTCTCGATCGAGCTCCTTGGGCCCGGACGAAAAGGCTCGCATGACGTCCTGCCACACCGAAGCGAAGATCTCCATCGCGGCGTCCGGGTCACGGGCCAGCAGGCGGAGAGAGATTCGACTGTCGGCGAAGTAGTCGCCGAGCACGAGCCCGCGCCAGACATCCCGGTTGAAGGTCGGGCCCATCTCTCGATAGGAGTTTTCCGAGTTGGCCACGAGCAGGACGACGTTCTCCCAGCCCATCTCCTCGAACAGCCGGTCGAAGAAGACATGGTACTGGCCGGTTCGACACGGCCCCAGCGTCGAGGGCACGAAGACCAGGAAGATGTCCTCGCCAGATTCCGGCCCGGCGTCCGGCGCAAAATTGGGCCGGTCACGGAAGAACTGGAGGATCGAGCCCAGGACCAGCAGCGCCGGGATGCACTCCTTGCCCGAGGCGACGTTGCGCGCGAGCTGGGTGCTGTAGACGTTCGGCAGCGGCAGATGCGTCGAGTGGATCCCCTGGCGGAGGGAGGCGACGTTCATCGCCTCGGTCGCGAGGTCTCCCATCGAGGGCCAGATCAGATGGACGTGGGGGTCGCGGATGTCGAGCCTCTTGCCCGTCCTCCGGTCGACGATGTCGCAGAACTCCTCCTTCAAGGCGACGTGGTAGCGCCGCTCGAAGGGCTGCTCCGCGACGGGGCTGACGTGCTGCCGGTAGCTCTCGACGATGTCGAGGAAGGCCTCGACCCGGGTGTCGAGCCCCGCGTCGGCGGTGTGCGAGTCGATCTCCAGCACCAGGTAGGGCTTCTGCCCCATCAGCCAGCGCACGTAGTGCAGCAGGAACGAGTCGGGGGCGCAGGAGAAGTTGGAGATCCACGACAGATAGAGGTTGTCGACGTTCTTCACCTGTCTCACCGCCTTCATGTTCTGCTGGCCGTAGTACCAGTAGTTGTTCGGCGGGATCTCGGCGTCGTCCTCGAAGATCATGTCGTAGGGGATCACGGTCACGCCCTGGGAGGTGAACTTGCGCGGGATCCCCATGTTGGCGTCGCGGGTGAAGGCGTTGTACGGCCGCCCGAGCAGCGCGATGTAGACCCGGTCCGGGTTCTCCTCGACCTCGCGCAGCACTCTCTGCCCCAGCTCCCGGTAGGCGGCGAGGAAGCGCTGGTACTGCTCGATGCCGACGTCGTAGGCGCGGCTGCCTTCGGCGCGAGTGAAGCCGAGCTGCTCGGCCACGTCCTCGAAGGCGCCGCGGCTGGTCTCGAAGCCGCCGCCGAACGAGAGCAGCGGCCGCAGCATCTGCTCCTCGCGGAGCCCGAAGGCCTGCCGCGCGAAGTACGGCAGACCCTGAGTCAACGGGCAGACGCAGGCGTGCACGTCCTCGGTGGTCGGCATGTCACGGACGTGTGGCAGGAAGATGTAGTCGACGCCGCGGTCCAGCACGTCCTGGATCGCGCCGTGGGCGATCTCGGCCGGGAAGCAGTAGTTGCTCTCCTGCTTGGCGATCCCTTCGGGAACGATCTTGGTCGAGATCTCGACCTTGATCCCGAGGGTGTGGAAGAACCAGGAGTAGAACGGCCACAGCGAGTGGACCGAGAAGGCCATCGGCACCCCGACGACGCGGGCGCTCTTGGCCTGGCGCGTGCCCGGCGGAGGCGCGAACTCCTCGAAGAGCATCCGCGTGCGCTCCAGCGTGTAGTCGACGACCTCGTCGGAGCGGATCTTCCGCTTCTTGCGCTGGTTGGTGTAGAGCGAGCAGCGACCGCCGAAGGGATAGCGCCGCTGTCCGACCTCGAGGTTTCTGATCGTGCAGCTGGTCTCGCAGGCCTTGCAGGTGAACCCTTTTCGGTAGGAGATCTCCTTGTCGATCAGGCTCTCCAGATCGAAGTCGCTCTTTTCGACCAGCCCCTCTTGCTGCTTCTGCAGCACCAGCCGCGCGACGCCGAAGCAGCCCATCAGCTCGGGGTCCGGGGGGACCGTGATCGGCTTGCCGGTCATCTGCGCGAAGGCCAGCGGGACCGCCAGGTTCTTCGCGACACCGCCCTGCAGCACGATGTGTTCACCGATCGCGCGATTGCCGACGACGCGGTTGAGGTAGTTGGCGACGATCGAGAAGACGAGGCCGGCGACGATGTCCTCTTGCTCGGCGCCCTGCTGGATCGCCTTGCGAATGTCCGAGTTGATGAAGGCCGAGCAGTGCTCGCCGAACTTCAGCGGCGCCGCGGCCCGCAGCGCGATCGGGCCGATCTCCGGGGCGGTGTCGATGCTCAGGTCCCCGGCGGCCGACTCCTCGAGGAACGAGCCCGTGCCGGCCGAGCAGGCCTCGTTCATCGCGTAGTCGATCGGCACCCCGTTGTTGATCAGGACATACTTGGCGTCCTGTCCGCCGATCTCGAAGATCGTGTCGACGTCCTTTTCGAAGTAGGTCGTCCCGACGGTGTGCGCGATGATCTCGTTGTAGACGCCGGCGGTCTCGAGGAAGACGCCCAGCAGCTCTCGCGAGGAGCCGGTGGTCGCCACCAGACGGATCTTTGGCCGCTGCTCTCCCAGCTGCTGCTTCACCTCGCGCAGGCAGAGCTTGAGCGCCGCGACCGGATCTCCGTGGGTGCGGCCATAGTGCTCGAAGACGATCTCGAGCGTCTCGGCGTTGACCAGCGCGACCTTGGTCGTCGTCGAGCCGCCGTCGACGCCGAGCACATACTCAGCCTCGGGATCGTAGGCAGCCCGCCGCGACGGCGCATGCTGCACCAGGTCACTGGACTCGGTGAGGGGCGCGAAGGTCTTGAAGATCAGCTCCGAGCCCGGTCGCACGAGATCGCCCTCTGGGAGCTCGGCACCCTGACTTCGGGCCAGCTGCGCCGCACCGTAGGCCTCGAAGTAGGGCGCCGCCTCGGGCACGACGAAGTCGATCCCGGGGTTGCCCCGCCGGACGAAGTCGATCAGCGAGCGGTTGCGTGTGACGCCGCCGATCAGCACCACTTGACCGCTGGAGAGCTTCGCCTTGGTGAGGAACTCCGCGACCTTGTCCGCCATCACCTTGCTCAGCGACAGCGCGATGTCTCCCTTGGTCGCCTCGCCCTTGTTCAGGCGATGGGTGCAGTCCGACTTCATGAACACCGAGCAGCGCGAAGAGAGGCGATGGACGCAGGCCCCGTCGCAGACGTCGTTGATCTGCTCCAGGCGCAGGTTCATCCGACCGAGCTGCTGGCGGAGAAACTCTCCGGTCCCCGACGCGCACTTGTTGCCGGAGTAGGTGTTGACGATGCGCCCTCGGCTGTTGAGGACGTAGACCACCAGATCCTCGCCGCCCATGGACACGACCGCGCGGGGCTTGAGCTCCAGGGCATCGAGGCCGCTCTCGATCGCCACCGCGGCGATGACCTCGGGTAGCTCGATGCGGTGACGCCCCTCGGTCCCGGTGACCGTGCCCTGCAGAGGAGGGGCCGCTGCGACGCCGAGGCTGTCGAACAGCCGCCCCAGCGTGCCGTCGAGATCACCGTCGTGTGCGAGCACTGCGTGCTCGACGCTGCTGTCCGGCGAGAGCAGGCAGAGCTTCAGGGTGGTGGATCCAATATCGATTCCGAGTGTCTTGTTGATCATGGCTCACCGACAGGGAAGGGGAAATCGGCGCGATTCTGTACCATTTCTGCTGTCGAGCGCAAGCAGCGCCGATGTCCAGTCTCTGTTGTCGAGTGCCAGCCGCGCCGCGCGGGCAAAGCCACCGTCGACGGGGTGTCACGGTGCCGGGGAATCGCTGCCATCCCGAGGGGATCCGTCCCCCGGCTGCTCGGCGCTGGAAGTCCGAAACTCGGCCCAGACCGGCCAGTGGTCCGACACCTCGTTGTCGTCGAAGGCCTGCTCCACGCCCCACTTGCCGGTCCACTCCGCCAGCGCACCCTCCGTGATGACGATCCTGTCATAGGCGCAGCGGCTGGCAGCGAGGTTGGTGTCGGCGTCGTGGGGCACGATCCACTTGTAGCCCGGACCGCTGATGGCCAGCGCGTCGAGGGCCTCAGCCGAGGCGTAGGAGCACCCGGCGTTGAAGTCGCCGAGAGCGATGAAGTCGTCCTCCTCGGCGTGCAGCTTCCTGGCCCAGGCGAAGACGCGCTCCAGGGCGCCGATCTCGGCCAGCGCCTGCGCCGGTCGGGTGTGGACGTTGATCAAGACCAAGGTCAGCTCGTCGCCAGCGGTAAAACGGACGACGTACGGCTCTCGCTGGAAGAGATCGGCGGCCCGGTCGTCGAACAGAAACCCCGGTCCGAGCTGGGTCACCGTCTCGGTGTTGAAGAGGAAGGCGTACTGCTCCTGGAAGTCCTGGTCGTCGGGCTGCTGGCCGGTCCGGGGGCTCAGCGCCATCGCGTACTGCGGCCCCTCCCCGTCGTTGACGGCGTCGAGCAGCCTGTTGGGCGCCGACTCCGACAGGTCGACGATCTCCTGGACGGCCACCAGGTCGTAGCTGCGGATCACCCTGACCAGCGTGGCCATCACCTCGGGTCTGGCGGCCTTGCTCGGGCCGAAGACCTGGATGTTGAACGACGCGATCTTGATCGGTGCCGATGGCGGGGCTGGCTCCGGGCTGCCGGTGTCAGCTGGCGGGCTGCCGGCCTCGGGTGCGGCGTCACCGGACACCGCTGGCGTCGAGCACCCGACGCTCAGAGCGAGCGCCCACGGCAGCAGGTAGGTCAGGGCCTTCATCTTGCGCACCCTACATCCTACCCGATCGATCTCGGCGCAGATCTGCTCGAAATCGTGCGTCCCCTGACGAGACCCCCGCGGTATCATCCGGCGCGGGCGGCGCGGGGACTCCAGGTCCTCGTGGCGTTCCGGTTCGGGTCCTCGTGGCGCTCGGCTCGTGGTTCAGTCAACGGTCGGGCGGCAACGCTGAGAGGTCGAGTGATCGTGAGTGGATATGGCGCGCTGTCGGTCTTGCCTTCGGTGATCGCGCTCGGCGTGGCCTTGGCTACCCGCAAGGTGATCCTGTCCCTCAGCATTGGTGTCTGGGTGGGGATGACCATCCACCGGGGGTACAATCCCCTGGCCGGCGCCTTCGATCTCTTCGACAAGGGTCTCTTCGCGCAGCTGGGAACGAAGTCCAACGCCTCGGTGGTGCTGCTGATCTGCATCATCGCGGGGTTCGTCCAGCTGATCGAACGGTCGGGCGGCATGAAGACCTTCGCCACCAGCGCCTCGCGGTTCCTCACCTCGCCGCGCAAGACACAGCTGGCGGTCTGGTTGGCGGGGATCGGGATCTTCTTCACCGACTCCGGAAACAGCCTCATCCTGGGGCCGCTCTTCAGGCCTGTCTTCAACAGCTACAAGATCTGTCGAGAGAAGCTGGCCTTCCTGCTGGACTCCACCTCCTCGCCCGTGAGTGTGCTGGTTCCGATCACCAGCTGGGGCGTGTACATCATGAGTCTGATCGAGAAGTCCTACCGTGGACCAGACAGCGGATGGACGCCCTTTGGTGTCTGGCTCGAGGCGCTGCCGTTTCAGCTCTATCCGATACTCGCGGTCTGCAGCGTTCCACTGTTCATCGGGTTTGGCCGGGAGTTCGGCCCGATGGCCAGGCGACAGGCGCTGCTCGAGGGCGCCGAGGACGGCGCAGCGCAAGAGCCGGTAGCGGAGAGCAACGATCGGGTCGAGGAACAAGCGCCGGCAACGCTGGTGACGGTCCCTTTGGGGGTGCTGTTCGCTTCGCTGGCGCTGATCTTTGGCTATTTTTGGCTGAGCTATGGCCGGTTGCCCAACGACAAGCTCCAGGTTGCGCTCGGGATCTCCTACGGTGCCGGGATCCTATCCGCGGCAGTCCTGCTCCGGCGCGGTCAAGGCAAGAGCTTCGCCTGGGCGTTCAACACCTTGATCGAGGGCGTCGGCAAGGTGATCCCGATCGTGCTGATCTTGCTCCTGGCGTGGTCGCTGGGAGATGTCTGTCGACTGCTGGGAACCGGTCCGTTCGTTGCTTCTGCCTTTGATGGTCCGCTGCCGCCGGTGCTGTTTCCGGGGCTGGTCTTCCTGCTGGGGCTCTTGATCTCGATGGCGACGGGATCATCCTGGGGGACCTACGCGATCATGGTGCCGATAGCGATCCCGGTCGCGACGCAGGTCGGCATGCCGGTTCCCCTCGCCCTGGGTGCGGTGTTGAGTGGCGGCATGTTTGGTGATCACACGTCTCCCATCTCGGACACGACGATCCTCTCCTCGATGGCCTCGGGCTGTAAGCACGCCGACCATGTCAACACCCAGATTCCCTATGCGGCCGTCGCGGGAATCTCCTCACTGGTCGGCTATTGTATTGCGGGGCTCGTCGCGGGGCGCTGGCTGGTGCTGGTAACCATCGCGCTGCAGGCGGCGCTGCTGTCGCTCGCGTTTCTCTGCCTCGGAAGAAAGGTCGGGCCTGCTTGAGCTACTTCAAGATGGCGTGGCGCAACATCTGGCGCAACCGGCGTCGGACCCTGGTCACGATCGCGGCGATGACCACCGCCGTCTTGATCACCATCTGCTACTCCGGCCTCGTGGCCGGGATGCTGAGCCATTTCAAGAGCAACGCGCTCGACTTCGAGCTCGGTGGGGCGCAGATCTTTGCCCCTGGCTACCAGGACCGTCCGTCGATCTACCGGAACATCTCCGACACCAACGCGATCCTCCGACGCCTGGACGCGGCCGGCCTGGCGGCGACGCCGCGGCTGCTCGGCGCGGGGCTGGTGGCACACGGCGAGGCTTCGGCCGGCGCGTTTTTTCGCGGCGTGGACCTCGAGCGCGAACCGAAGGTCCTGGCGCTTGCCGGCCAGGTCAAGCAGGGCCAGTGGCTGGACGCCCAGGACCCCAAGGGGGTCGTGATTGGTCGCAAGCTCGCCCATGCCCTGGGCGTCGCGATCGGCGCTGAGCTGGTCGTGCTGTCGCAGGCCGCTGATGGCACCCTGGCCAACGACCTCTACACCGTTCGAGGTGTGCTCAAGGGTGTCAGCGAGCAGACCGACCGTGGCGGTCTGTTCATGAATCAGGCGGAGTTTCGCCAGCTGCTGGTGTTCAACGGCGGCGCTCACCAGATCATCATCAAGCGCCCCGAGGTGCTCGACACCGGGGCGCTCAAGGCGCTGGCCGTGCGGGCCGCGCCCGAGCAGGACGTTCAGAGCTGGCGCGACCTGAGCCCGACCTTGGCGTCGATGATGGACTCGATGGCCGGGGCGATCGGCGTGATGTTCTACATCGTCAACGTCGCGATCGCGATCGTGATCCTCAACGCGATGCTGATGTCGGTCTTCGAGCGGATCAAGGAGTTCGGGGTGCTCAAGGCGCTGGGGGTCAGCCCCGGCGAGGTGCTCCGGTTGATCTACCTCGAGTCGTCGCTCCAGGCCTGCCTGGCGCTGGCGGCCGGCGTCCTGCTCGCCGCGCCGACGCTCTGGTATCTGTCGACGACTGGCATCAACATGGCTTCCCTCGCGGGGACGTCGATGATGGGGATGGTGATGATGGAGACCTGGTACGCAGAGGTCTCGCCTCAGGTGTTTGCCCAGCCGATCGCCATGACCGTCATCGTCGTCTCGTTCGCGGTGCTCTATCCCGCTTGCAAGGCTGCCTTGATTCGGCCGGTGGAAGCCATGAGGCACCAGTAGGAGGCACCCATGGGTTCGCGGATGCTGGCGACGATGGCGTGGAGGAACCTCTGGCGGCGAAAGCGCCGGACGCTGATCACGGCCTCCTCGATCGCGTTCTCCGTCCTGCTGGCGGTGTTCGTGATCGGCATCAACGATCAGAGCTGGGAGGACGTGATCAACACGGCGGCGCGGATCGGCGGCGGCCACATCACGGTGCAGCACCCCGACTACCAGGACAAGCCCGCCCTCAACCGAACCGTGCGGCGGACAGCGCAGAAGATCGATCGGATCCGCGCGGTGGCGCACGTGGTCCACGCTTCGCCCCGCATCGTCGGCGAGCTGATGCTCGCGACCGCGTCGGGGAGCTATGGCGCTGGCTTCATCGCCTACGACCCGGCGGTCGAGAGCACCGACACCCTGTCGATCCTCGAGGCGGTCAGCGGCGGCAGGCCGTTCGCGACGTCGAGGGACCGGGGGATCGTCTTGGGGTACCGGCTCGCGAGGAACCTCGACGCCAAGCTCGGCAGTCGCGTCGTCTACACCCTCACCGACAGGAGCGGCGAGATCGTCAGCGGGCTCGCCCGGGTCTCGGGCCTGGTCAAGACCGGATCGCCGGCGGTCGACCTCGGCCTCTGCTTCCTGCCGATCGACAGCCTGCGCCAGGCCCTCGGCTATCAGGCCGACGAGGCGACCCAGATCGCCGTGTTCGTCGACAGCCAGCGCCGCAGCGCCGCGGTGACCGGGGAGGTCGCAGGCACGCTCGACGACCAGAGCGTCGCGCTCAACTGGAAGCAGCTGCAGCCGGATCTCGCCAGCTTCATCGCGATGAAGAAGGGGGGCGGGACGTTCTTCTCGCTGCTGATCTTGGTGCTGTGCGCGGCGGGCATCTTCAACACCCTGTTTGTCAGCGTGATGGAGCGACTGCGTGAGTTCGGGATCCTGATCGCGATCGGCCTCAGCCCCGGCAAGCTGTTCAGCCTGGTGATGCTCGAGAGCGCGTGGCTGGGCCTGGTCGGTCTCGCCTGCGGCGTGCTGATCTCCGCCTACCCGTACTACTATTTTTCCACCGTCGGCCTGGACTTGACCGAGATGTATGCTGCCGGAGGTCAGTCGCCCGAGGTCGCCGGGGTGGCGATGAGCATGGTGCTCAAGATTGGCCTCTACCCCGAGAGCGTGGTGGCGATCACGGTCATTATCTTGGGGGCCACGATGATCAGTGGCCTCTACCCGGCCTGGAGGGCCGGCAAGGTCAGGCCGGTCGAGACGATCAAGCTGGGGTGAGCGGGTGACCCCGCGACGAGGATTAGGCAATGACGCCGAGCAACGGCCCGATCGTGAAGCTCACAGCAGTGACCAAGGTCTATCGCCAAGGGCAGGTGGACGTCGAGGCCCTGCGCGGCCTCGACCTCGAGGTCCAGGCCGGTGAGTTCACGGCGATCTGCGGCCCGTCCGGCTCGGGCAAGACGACGACGCTGAATCTGATCGGAGCGCTCGACACGCCGACCTCGGGCAGCGTCCAGCTGGAGGGCCAGGATCTCAGCACGCTCGGTCGGAAGGCCTTGAGCCGGTTGCGCCGCGACCGCATCGGCTTCGTCTTTCAGGCCTACAACCTGATGCCGGTGCTCACCGCCTACGAGAACTCCGAGATCGTGATGGCCGTGCAGGGCGTACCCCTGGCCGAGCGCCGAGAGCGGGTGATGACGCTGCTCGCGGAGGTGGGGCTCAAGGGGATGGAGGATCGCCGTCCAACCGAGCTCTCGGGGGGCCAGCAGCAGCGGGTCGCGATCGCTCGCGCCATCGCGGCTCGACCAGCCGTGGTGCTGGCCGACGAGCCGACCGCCAACGTTGACTCCGAGACCGCCGACCGACTGCTCGAGCTGATGGAGCAGCTCAACGGGGATCGGGGCGTCACGTTCATCTTCTCGACCCACGACCCCCGGGTCATGGAGCGCGCGCGGCGGGTGGTGCGGATGGTCGATGGCAGGGTCGAGAGCGACGAGGTTCGGAGCGGCTAGCGGGACCTTGCGGAGCGGCGGAGGTGCAGTGATGGGTAGCTTCAGGCAGGCGCGAAAGCTACAGCGCGCGATGCAGCAGGCGCGGAGCTATCGCAGCTGGCTGGCGGCGGCCGAGGAGCTCGACCGCGTCGAGCGCAACGACGTCTGGCGCGCAGACGACGCGTCGCGGCTCTACCACCACGAGCTGCTCGGCGAGCAGCTGCGCCATCTGCGGCGGCTCCGCGAAGACCAGGACGCCGGTCAGCTGGCCCGGACGGTGCAGGAGAGCCTCCATCGTCACCTGGGCGAGATCAGCAACCCGGACCTCTACCGCCATGCCCACGCCGGCACCAAGCACCTGATCAGCGCCTATCTCGAAGAGGCCGAGCAGGCGATCCGGTTTCTCTGCGATCATGACAGCCCGGACCTGTCGTTCGGGGAGAAGCTCCTCGGCTTCAAGCAGGCGTTTCACAACTTCGGCGGTTCGGCGCTGATCTTCAGCGGAGGGCTCTCCTTTGGCATCTATCATCTCGGGGTGGCCAAGGCGCTGTGGGAGCAGCGGCTGCTGCCCACCGTCATCTCGGGGTCCAGCATGGGCGCGATCGTCGCGGCGGCCGTCTGCACCCGCGACGCCGACGAGCTCAGTGACTTCTTTCGCTTCCCCGAGCGGATCCACCTCGAGGCGCTGAAGCTGGCTAGGCCGCGGGAGGTGGTCAAGCGCCGCAAGCTGCTGGACTCGAGCCAGCTGCTGGCGCACATCGAGGCCAATGTTCCCCCCAGGACCTTCAAGGAAGCCTACGAGCGCTCGGGCCGGGTTCTCAACGTCACCGTCTCGCCGACCCGCTCGCGGCAGAAGCCGCGGGTGTTGAACCACCTGACCGCCCCGGACGTGATGGTGAGCCACAGCGCCCTCGCCTCCTGCGCGATGCCGCCCGGCTATGCCCCCGTGATGCTCCACGAGCGGGATCGCTCCGGCGCGGTCATCCCCTACATGCCGACCGAGCGCTGGATCGACGGATCCCTGCACGGCGATGTGCCGATGCTGCGGCTCAGCCGCCTGCACAACGTCAACCACTCGATCGTCAGCCAGGCCAACCCCCACGTCGTGCCATTCCTCCCACAAGGGGGCTTCAACGGACCGCTGGCCCTGACCTGGCAGATGATCTCGTCAATGGCCCAGGCCCAGGCCGCGGAGGTCCTGGGCACGTCGCGGCATCTCTGGCGTTCGTCCCCCGCGCGGTCATGGCTCGACCGGGCCCACGCCGTGACCAAGCAGAGCTACCTCGGCGACATCAACATCCAGTTCCCCT